>JAKQBZ010000320.1 GCA_029559435.1 Deltaproteobacteria bacterium
CTTTCAGGTGTTTGAGGAAGGCCTCTTTTTTCTCAGCGGGGACATTGATCCTGTACGTCCCCTTCGGCAGCCTGTACTTCCTGATCTGGAGGTTATATGTCCGGAAGGTCCTGTAAGGAAGCTCCATGGCCTTCGCAAGGATATTCGTGTGTATCTCCCTGTCGGTCTCAAAGGCAACCTCAACAAGCGAAAGAGGTTTGTACAGCTCCTTTTCGTCGACCCTGATGCCGTACCGTTCACGGTTCAGGATGATCTCTTTCATGGCAAGTATCCTGAAGATGTACCTCTCTGTCTCCTCGGGTAGATAGAGGTCAAGGAAATCCCTCGTCCCCTGATGCTCGATCGCCTCTTTCAATCGTGCGGGGCCGGCATTATAGGCAGCCATAGCGATCAGCCAGTCGCCGAACTCCCCGTATAGCCTCTTCAGATGCGTCAGCGCAGACCGCGTGGATTTTTTGATATTATACCTTTCATCGAGATGGTCGTTGATGGAGAGCCCTTCCCTCTTCCCTGTTTCTTTTATGAACTGCCATATGCCCGCAGCGTTTGCCCTCGACAGGGACCTGGGTAGCAGGTAGCTCTCCGTGATCGCGAGATAGATGAGGTCTGAAGGAAGAGCCATCTTCTGTATCTCTTCGTTGATCATGTTCATGTATTGAAGGTACCGTTTTACGATAAGCGTCAACAGCCCTTTGTTTTCGAGAAGCTGGAAGAGCTCCCGCTCGAAGCGGTCGCGCACGTCTTCCCTGTATATGGGGATCTTCTTGTAGCAGAGCATAAGGTTTTCCGGCATCGCGTCGAGGTTGAAGATGTCGACCTCTCGCTGCAGCTTCATAACGTCCTTCTCGAGGTCTCCGATCCTTTTCTCGGGCGAACCAACCCCCCTCTTCTGCGCCACCTGCGCACCCGCCTCCGTATAGACAGCCAAAAGCATCATAATTATCACAAATGCCACTACGCATATGCGCATAAACACAAGCTCATGGTTTTTACGATCTTTTAACGCTGAACGCCGAACGCTGAACGCCGAACTCTTCATGCTCCTTCCTTCACCATCCTGGCGAGAATGGAAGCCCTGTTCGCCATCCGTTCCATGAGATTCTTTATGTCGACCTGCACTGAGCCAAGGTTCTCATATTTCTTTCTGTATATCGCCTCGAGCTCCTTTCGCCAGTGCTCAACGATCTCGATCTCTTTCTTGTCCATTTCGATCTCCAATTTTTTCTTCAGCTCCCTCATGAGCTTCTCATTCATCTCCATAGGCTTCCTCCTTTCGTTTCACGATATAACGGTAGATGAGGATCAGCACAACAACCAGGACAAGGACGGCAGGTATGATAATGGTCTCATATTGTTTAATGTCATCGACAAAGACAACAACAACCTTCCCGAACAGATAGCCGATCATAGAGACTATGATGCTCCACCCCATGGCGTTGACGATATTAAAAAGGACGAATTTGCTCATCTTCATGTTCGTGCAGCCGAGAAGGATGAGGATGACCGCCCTGATGCCCACCAGGAACCGTATGAGGAAGATGATAAAATTGCCGTATTTATGAATGACTTTGTTTGCCAGCGGGACCTTGTTGCGGACAAACTCGTACCGCTCAATAAAATTTTTGCCGAAATATTTCCCAAGGGTAAAAAAGGTAAAATCGCCGACGAAGGTGCCGATAAAGGCATAGAGCATAACCATATAAATATTCATGTAGCCGAGCTTTGCGAAGATGCCGCCGATGAGGACCGTCGTCTCGCCTTCGAGGAACGTGCCTACCGATATGCCGATGTACCCGTATTGCGCTATGTATGTTTCCATGAGCCCTTTTTCGGTAAATCATTGTATATAGATTTTCCCCGAGAGGTCAAATAAAACATTTTCCTTTCAGCTATGCGCTGCGCGCTGCTATGCGTCATCCGCGCGCTTTCTTGCCTCTTTCTTTTCAACGATCTTCATAAGCATGATGCCGACCTCGTAGAGGACGTAGGCGGGAACAGCGAGGAGCATCATGTTGTACACGTCAGGCGTGGGCGTGATCAGCGCCGCGGCGATAGTAATAAAAAGGGCCGCGTATCTTCTTGTCTTTGTGAGCGATCTTGATTTCACCAGGCCCATTTTGCTCAGCACAAGGAGAACGATCGGCACTTCAAAGGTAACGCCGAAGGCAAAGATCATTGCGGCGCAGAAAAGGACAAACCGCTGGACCGATATCATCGCCTTGATAGCGCCGCCCTCGTATCCGACAAGGAACTTTATCCCCGAAGGGAGAACGACATAATAACAAAATATGCTTCCCCCGTAAAAAAGAACGATAGCGAAGAGGACAAAAAGGTAGCCGTAGGCCGGCTTAATGCCCGTCGCGCCATGGAATTGGCGCCAGGCGAGGTAGATGATCACCGGCAATGCAAAAAACGCACCGGCGTACACGGCTACCTCAACGGTGGTAAGAAAGACCTCCGGAAGGCTCAGGTAATAAACCTTGATCCCGGCTGTCTTGAGGAGAAGCCCGATGAGTTCCTTTGAAAAGAAAAAGCTTCCAATCCCTGACAGGAAGGTCACGATCAAGGCGCTGACAATAAATCTCCTTAATCCGGTTAATAAAGAAAAGATTTTTTCTCTTTCCATGGAAGCTCAGCCCTGGAGGTACCGAGAGAGATGATATATTTGAGCGCATCGTCTGTATTCATGTCGAGGAATATCAGATCCTCTTCTTTCGCCATGATGAGATAGCCTGATGTCGGATTCGGAGTGGTCGGGACAAAGACAGAGCAGAGGCTCCTGTCTTCAAGCTTGATGCGTTTTGTAACAAACCCTAATGCGTACCTGCCCTGAAAGGGGAAATCAATGAGCACGACCTCGCGGAAGGACTTGATCTTTTCCGACGAAAAGGCGTCCGTCATGTCCTTCACGGAACCGTAGATCCCTTTGATAAAGGGTATCTTTTTAAGAAAGGTCTCGCCGTATGTAAGCAGGGTCTTGCCGAAGTAGTTCGACGCCACAACGCCTGTAACATAAACGATAATAATAAACACGATAAAACCCGTTCCAGGTATATAGATCGCATGCCCGATGATCTGCAAAAGTATGTTCCTGATTACAGGCGAAACCATTGCCTCTATGGATGAAATGATGAGGTAGACGATGTAGATCGTAACGATAAGGGGGATAAGGATGAAGAGGCCGGTGATGAATTTTGTCTTAAGGTGTTTGGAAAGGTCCATAATTTCGTAATACTATAATCGAACACGGGCAAAGTCAAATCATTTAGGAGATAGCTGTCAGCTTCCAGCTATCAGCGATCAGAATAAATACCCAATCACCAATAACCAAGCTCCAATTAATTACCAATACCCAATATTCAATAACCAAAAAAGACTTGCCGCATTGTTTCCCGTTTGGATATTCGGTCATTGGTTATTGGATATTATTTGGTGATTGATGTTTGGTTATTGATTATTCGATATGCCAAGCTCTTGTCTTGAGCAAACCGCTCATTGCCTAAGGGTTTGAAAAAACCTTCTCAGTCCTTCGGCGTTGTCGATGGGGTCGTAGCAGG
>JAKQBZ010000021.1 GCA_029559435.1 Deltaproteobacteria bacterium
AACGACAGAACGGATTTCGAATGACCCCATTCGGGAAAAAAACCGCTTAAAAAGATTATATAGAGTGTCATCGGTATCGTTTTTTGAGGGTTTTCTTAATGGATACAGCAAAAAAAGACAACATACCGTCGGGTCCCAACAACAAGAACAAGCTTAGGTTCGAGACCCTCCAACTGCACAAAGGCCAGGAGGTCCCGGATCCGGTGTCGGGCGCGAGAGCCGTTCCGATCTATCTCACAACATCATATGTATTCAAAGACTGCAAAACAGCCTTGGACAGATTCGCCCTCAGAGAACCGGGGAACATATACGGCCGCCTTACGAACACCACTCAGGCTGTTCTTGAAGACCGCATCGCCGCTTTGGAAGGCGGCACCGCCGCTCTCGCCCTCGCATCCGGGGCGGCCGCTGTCACGTATACGATACAGAACATCGCATCCGCCGGCGATCATATCGTAGCAGCCAACAATCTGTACGGGGGGACGTACAACCTTTTTGAACACACGATCTCGAAATTCGGCGTGAAAACAACTTTTGTAGACCCGAGCGATCTGAAGAATTTCGAGAAAGCGATCCAAGAGAAAACCAAAGCGCTGTACATAGAGACGTTCGGAAACCCCAACTCTGATTTCATCGATGTTGATAAAGTTGCCAAGATAGCTCACAAGCACGGGATCATCCTGATCGTGGACAACACTTTTGCAACCCCTTACCTCTACAGGCCGCTGGAACATGGGGCGGACATTGTCATAGAATCTGCCACCAAATTCATAGGAGGCCACGGAACGGTGCTCGGCGGCCTCATAATAGAGGGAGGGAAGTTCGACTGGGCGGCGGGAGGCAGATATCCTCAGCTTGTCGAACCGGATGCCAGCTACCACGGCGTCAGCTTCTATGAGGCATTGGGGCCAGCGGCATTCGTTACAAGGATAAGGGCGGTCCTCCTCAGGGACATGGGGGCAGTCATTTCACCCATAACCGCATTCGTCCTTCTGCAGGGCCTCGAAACGCTGTCGCTGCGCGTAGAGAGGCATGTGCAGAACGCGCTGGAAGTCGTAAGGTACCTGAATGGCCACCCCAAGGTCATGAAGGTCAACCACCCCTCCCTTGAAGGCCATCCAAGCCATGGGCTGTACAAGAAGAACTTCCCCAACGGGGCGGGTTCTATCTTCACCTTCGATATCAAAGGGGGAGAGAAGGAAGCGGTAAGGTTCATTGACAGCCTGAAGCTGTTCTCGCTGCTTGCCAACGTTGCCGATCTCAAATCCCTGGTGATACATCCGGCCACCACAACGCACTCGCAGCTCAACGACCGCGAATTGAAAGAGCAGAAGATAAGCCGCGGCACTATCCGCCTTTCGATCGGGACAGAGAACATCAGCGATATCATCGCCGATCTGGATCAGGCATTCAAGAAGGTGTGATCAGACCCTTTTCAGCAGGCTGTCCCAGCATCCTTCAATGAGCTGCGTCTCCTGCCTTACCCTTTCATCCCTTTCCATGACGGCGCCTATGGCCTCGGTCAACTGCATGTCCGTCGAGGCCGAGGAGGTCCCGCCGTACGAGTTCCTTCTTTCAATGCATGCCTTCACGGAAAGTATGTCGTAGACATCTTTTTCTATGGAGCTTGAGAACTTCTTGAATTCTTTGAGCGTAAGGTCTTCGAGCTTTTTGTTCTCCTCAATGCAGTATCTTACGCATTTACCTACCATCCCATGGGCTTTTCTGAACGGGATGCCCTTCATCACCAAGTAATCGGCAAGATCGGTGGCATTGATGAACCCCTTCTCTACCGAAGCAAGCATGGCATCCTTGTTGATCTTCATTGTCGAGACGACCTTTGAGAGCATATTGGCGCAGTCCGACACCATCCTCAGGGAATCCATTACCGGTCCTTTGTCTTCCTGAAGGTCTCTGTTGTAGGAGAGCGGGAGCCCTTTCATCATAGCCATCAGCGAAACAAGGTCTCCGATGACGGCGCCGGTCCTCCCTCTGACCAATTCGGCAATATCGGGGTTCTTTTTCTGAGGCATGATGGAGGATCCTGTAGTATAGGCGTCATCCATCTCTATGAAACCGAATTCCTGCGACGACCACAGGATCAGCTCTTCGCACAGGGAAGACATATCCAGAGCTGTCATCGCAGCACAGAACACCGTTTCCGAAACGTTATCTCTGGAACTCACGGAATCCATGGAATTCTTGGTGGGAGACTTGAACCCAAGCGCTTCTGCGGTCATCTTCCTATCAATAGGATACGTGGTCCCGGCAAGGGCGGCTGACCC
>JAKQBZ010000027.1 GCA_029559435.1 Deltaproteobacteria bacterium
GCGCATCGAGGGCCATGAGGGAGGTTTTGCAAAAGGCCGAAAGGGTTGCCAAATCGGACGCCACTGTTCTGGTGCTCGGCGAGAGCGGCGTCGGCAAAGAGCTTGTCTCCCGCTTTATCCACGAGAACAGCGCGCGGACCGATAAGCCGTTCGTGCCCGTTAACTGCGCTGCCCTGCCGGAGAACCTTCTTGAAAGCGAGCTGTTCGGATATGAAAAAGGCGCTTTTACAGGGGCATTGTCAAGGAAGCCGGGAAAATTTGAGATCGCAGAAAGGGGCACGATCCTCCTTGACGAGGTCACCGAAATGGATTTCCGGCTCCAGGCAAAGCTTTTGCGTGCCCTGCAGGAGAAGGAGATAGAGGTAGTGGGGTCGAAATACCCGAAAAAGGTTGATGTCCGCGTGATCGCAACGACAAACAAAAATATAGAGGCCCTGGTAAGGGACGGCAAGTTCAGGGAAGACCTCTATTACAGGCTCAACGTGTTCCCTGTGCTGGTGCCGCCGCTTCGGGACCGGAAAGAAGATATCCCGCCGCTGGTTGCGTACCTTTTGAAGAAGCACTCCATGGGCATGGACGTCGGCATCAGCGAAGATGCGATAGGGTTTCTTGCGGAGAAACAATGGAAAGGGAATGTGAGAGAGCTGGAGAACACAATCGCGAGGGCGTGCATATTGTCGAATAGCTCTGTTATAAAGCTGAACCACTTAAAAGACCTTGAGTGTTCCAACGGCGAGGCGCTGGGGTCCGTCAAGGAGATGGAGACAAAGCTGATCCTTGACGCCTTGAAGTCGGTAGGGGGAAACAGGACCAAGGCGGCGGGCATCCTCGGCATTACCGTGAGGACGTTGAGAAACAAAATCCATGAGTACAGGTCAATGGGATACGAGATCCCTGCGAGGGGGTATTGATGACAACGATGAATCTTATTGAAAAGGCCCTTAATATACGCGCATTCTACCATAGGGTAATAGCCGGGAACCTGGCGAACGTAGACACTCCCGGCTATAAAGAGAAGGACATTGACTTCAAGGCCGAGCTCGGGAGAAAGATGAGCGGCGTCGGCAGCATAGAGGTCAGGGAGAGGGCTGAGTGTGATGGCATAGGCACGATCGACGGGAACACGGTGAACATGGAGAACCAGATGGTGAAGCTTACCGAGAACCAGCTCATGTTCCATTCGCTGGTCCAGGTCGCGACAAAGAAATTTTCTTTAATGAAATATCTCATAAGCGAGGGAAGGAGATAGCATGGGAATGCTGGATATTATGAAGATCAGCGCCTCCGCCTTAAAGTCGCAGCGGACGAGGATGGAGGTAATAGCCACGAACCTGTCGAATATACATAGCACGAGGACCGAGGACGGAGGCCCCTACAAAAAGAAAGAGGTGGTCTTCGGCACGGCAGACGTGTCCGACGACAAGGAGTTCAGCGGCCTGCTGTCGAGGAGGGTTGAGGGCGTCAGGGTGGAGGAGGTCGCGGAAAGCGAGAAGTCCTTTGAAAAGGTTTTTGATCCCGGCCACCCCGATGCCGATAGCGAAGGGTATGTTACGTTCCCGAATGTAAACCTTATGGAAGAGATGGCAGACATGGTTTCTGCCACAAGGGCTTATGAGGCGAACGTTAACGTCATGAACACAACAAAGGCGATGTTTTTAAAATCGCTGGATATCGGAAAATAGGGGGCGCTTTATGAAGATAGACAGCGTTACGCTGAGTCGTTTTCCAGAGGCGGCAAAGATACAGAGCAGCGAACAGGGCAAGGTATCTTTCAGCGATGTTCTCAAAGAGTCTATTCAAAAGGTCACAGAGCTGGAAAAGGAAGCAGATAAGGAAGTGGAAAAGCTGGCGAAGATGGAAAGCCAGGACATCCACAATACAATGATTGCCATGGAAAAGGCTGACATGACATTCCAGATGATGATGCAGATCAGGAACAAGATCATAAGCGCTTATGAAGAGATTATGAGGATGCAGGTATAGTCATGGGATCCATGGATGGCATTTTCAATGGCTTCAGGAACTACCTGAGAACGACGCCGAAGAACAAGCTCTACATACACCTTTTTGTCCTTGTCACAATTGTAGGGGGATCTATTATCGGCCTCTCCTTCATACAGAAAGAGAGCTACAGCACGCTTTTTTCAGGGCTTTCCACCGAGGATGCGTCGATGATCGTCTCGAGGCTGAAAGAGCTGAAGGTCCCATACAAGCTGGGCGTGGGAGGTACGTCGGTTCACGTGCCCAAAGAAAAGGTTCATGATGTGAGGCTTTTGCTGGCGGGGCAGAACTCTCTTCCCGGGAGCGGAGGCATGGGGTTCGAGCTTTTTGATAAAACGAATTACGGCATGACGGAGTTCATGCAGAATATCAATTATAAAAGGGCGGTGCAGGGCGAGCTGTCGAGGACCATCAACCAGATGCCGGAGGTCAAGGCATCCCGCGTGCATATTGCCATACCGGAGAAATCGCTCTTTGCCGATCGCGAGAGGGAGGTCACTGCCTCTGTGTTCTTGAAGCTGAAACAGGGAAGGAACCTTGCAAAGGAACAGGTCGCAGGGGTTGTCCATCTTGTCGCAGGCAGCATCGAAGGCTTAAGGCCGGAGAATATCACCGTCGTTGATTCTTTCGGCAAGATCCTCTACAAAAATAGCAGTGCCGGTTCGTCGATCGCCCTGTCAGGGCAGCATTTCGAGCTGCAGAAAAACGTTGAAAGGACGATCGAGGAATCTGTCCAGTCGATGCTCGACAAATTCATACAATCGAGCAGGTCTATTGTGAGGGCAAGCGTTGAGCTCAACCTGAGAAAAGTTGAAAAGGTTGAAGAGGAGTACCTGCCGAACAAGGCTGTCGTGGCGAGCGAAAGGAAAAGTAAAGAGAAGACCGTCAACAGAAGCGAAGGAAGGATAGGCGGAGGCGTGCCAGGGGTGGCATCAAACGTCCCGAACATCGGAAAGAAAGGCGATGCCAAAGCGGATAGCCAAAGCGGCCGTTCCAACGAATCAGAGCGGGAAGAGGCGCAGACATCCTACGAGGTAAGCAAGACCGTAAGCAAGATCATAGAGCCTTACGGAGACATCAGGAAGATATCCCTCGCGATCGTTGTCGATGGGAAATACGAGAAGGTGAAGGGACAGAAGGGGGAAGAGCTGAAGTATGTCCCGAGGTCGCAGAAAGAGATCGACAATATCAAAAACGTCATTGCCCGGGCAGTAGGGTATAACGAAGGAAGGGGGGACAAGATCGAAGTCCTCAATGTCCCCTTCGAAACTGAAAGTTTTGCCGACGAAAGGGCGCTCATAGAAAAGGCCGAGAGAAAGGACCTTATCATGAGCGTCAGCAAATATGTCGTCTACCTGATCATGCTAGTGGCGATATTCCTGTTTGTGGTCAAGCCCTTTCTCGGGATCCTAAAGAGGAGGGAAGAGACGCTGCCGCTCCAGCAGATACGGGATGTATACGTGAAGAACAGCAATGCCGCAGGGACAGAGGCCATCGAGGACAAGGCAACAGCCGCCCTGGCGAACGTTATGAAGGATAAGGCGCTTGTCGGCTCGATCATCAGGGAATGGGTGAAGGAAGGAACGTGATGGAACCGGAAGAGATGCCAGGCATAAGAAAGGCGGCTATTATGCTGCTGACCCTTGATGAGGAGATGACCAAGGAGATCATCAAAGAGCTTGATGAAACGGAGATAGAAGCCATCGGGCACGAGATCGCGAAGCTAAGGCTGATCCCTGATACTGTTGTGACGAAGGTCCACGAGGAGTTCATGTCGAAACTGAGCAGGAGAAACAAGCAGGTTGTCGGCGGGGAACAGAGATTCAAGACGATCATCAAAAAAAGCTTCGGCGATGACAAGGCGGAAGAATTTATCGGCAGCATGGAGACAAAAAAGGGAGCGCCGGGAGAATTTTTAAGGAGATGCGACCCGAGGATACTGGCAAATGTGCTGAGAGGAGAGCACGCCCAGACAATTGCCCTGGTACTTTCCACGCTGGGGTCCAAGAAGGCCGGCGATGCCATCATGTCCCTCCCCGACAATATACAGACAGATGTGATGATGAGAATGGCGTTTCTCGAGAAGGTGGACAACGATGTCCTGGCGGAGGTCGAGAACGTCATTAAGGAACAGCTGGAGACCGTGAGCAATGCCGAGGGACGGCAGCTCGGCGGAGTGGAGGCGGTAGCAAGCATACTGAACCAGATGGACAGGACCGTTGAAAGCGAACTTCTGGGAAAGCTGGAGGAGCTCAACCCGGAGCTTACTGAAAGGATCAGGCAACTGATGTTTACCTTCGAAGACCTTCAGAAGGTCGATGACAAGGGCATCCAGGTGCTCCTCAAAGAGGTTACTTCGGAAGATATCGGAATAGCCCTCAAAGGCTCTTCCGACGCGATGAAGGAAAAGATCTTTGCGAACATGTCCGAACGCGCCGCAGCGATGTTGAAGGAAGACCTTGAGGCCATGGGGCCGGTGCGCTTATCTGATGTCGAAAAGGCACAGGTCAGGATCGCAATGGTTGCGAAGAAGCTTGAAGGCGAAGGGAAGGTATTCCTTTCCGGCGGAAAAGAGCAGTTTGTATAATAGAAGATGACGTGAGCCCCATAAAAATAGTTTATAGACCGTTCTCGGGCGAGAGGAGGAGGCTCCGGCAGCTTTGCTGCTGGAGGGGGCGACGTGAGCCCCATAAAAATGAAACCGTACGTATTGTATGACCTTGAGAGGGAAGTAGAGGGCGAGCAGTCCGAGTTTGTCGGGTTTTTCGACGCATCACCGGAAGATCCGGGCAGGCGCGTACAAAGAGACATTGAAGATGAAGCGAGGAAGGTCTTTGAGGACGCCTTTGCGCAAGGTGAAAAGGCCGGTTATGAGGTGGGAATGAAGAAGGTCGACCCTCTTGTCAGGAGGATCAACAGCTACATAGCCGGGCTCACTTCTTTCAGGGACGAACTGGTAAAAAAAAGTGAAAAATTATCGGTGGAGCTGGCGCTGACCTTCGCAGAGGCGATCGTGCTGAAAGAGTGTGAGGAGAGGAGAGAGATCGTCATGGAAATGGCGAGGAGGGCTATGGAGCTTTGCGAAGATAAAAGCCAGATCCTGATAAAGATCAGGGCTGAAGATGCACGGCATATACCTGAGACGAACATCGGCTCTTTGAAGGTTGTTCACGACGATACCCTTAAGGAGCCTGGTTTTATTATAGAAACGGCGTTTGGCGATATTGACGGCAGGATCTCAACGCAAATCGAAGAATTAAAGAAAGAATTCCTGAATGGACGCTTTTAATACAGAAAGGGCCCTCGCTGCTAAAAGTGTCATCCATGGGATCTATCCGTACAGGATTTACGGAAGGGTCAACCAGGTTGTGGGCCTTGTCATAGAGGGCAGGGGCCCCATATCTTCTGTAGGCGATTCAGCGCTTATATTCCCCATTGATGGTACTCCGCCGATTGACGCAGAGGTCGTCGGGTTCAAGGACGGAAAGACATTATTGATGCCCCTTGGAGATCTCCGCGGCATAGGGATAGGCTCCAGGATACTTTCAAAAAGGCACACCGTAAAGGCATCGGTCGGCGACGGGCTCCTCGGCAGGGTAATAGACGGGCTTGGCAACCCGATGGACGGCAAGGGCCCGGTAATGTATGAGGAACAGATTCCGGTATACAGGAAAACGGTAAACCCAATGAAGAAGAAAAGGATCACGGCGCCGCTTGACCTTGGCATCCGGAGCATCAACGGGCTTCTCACCTGCGGCAGAGGGCAGAGAATAGGCATATTCGCCGGATCGGGCGTCGGCAAGAGCGTACTCCTGGGGATGATAGCGCGTCATACCGAGGCGCAGGTGAACGTCATCGGGCTTATAGGAGAGCGCGGCAGAGAGGTGCGGGAATTTATCGAGAGAGACCTGGGCGACGGCATTAAAAATTCCATTGTCGTT
>JAKQBZ010000030.1 GCA_029559435.1 Deltaproteobacteria bacterium
AGCGTAGGGTCGAAGTGGAGCATCGGCCCGATTGCATTGGGATCGCCTAAGACCGGGGGCACTTCGTCCGAACCATATGTGAGCGCTTTATAACCTTCCCACTCCTTGCGCCTCTCCTGAACAAGCTGCACATAACGTCCTTTTTCCCTGTTGCCAAGGGCAGAGATGATCTCATCGGTGAATAGCATGAATACGTCGTTCACGTCATTGATGGCACCATCCTGGACCATCCTCTTGCCGCATTCGATGAAGCAACGCCTGCCGAAGGCCATACGTTTGAATTCGCCATGCCATGCCGCCCCCTCGCTCCAGTAGTTCGCGGCACGGGCAGCCACAAGGAGTTTCTCCATCCAGTCCCGCTGGCCTTCAGGGACCTTTGCCAGAAATTCTTTTGACAACTCATCCCTCTCTTTCGTCATCGCATCGCGATCCTCATCGATCTTATGCGCCCCACCCACTTCGATATATCTCTTTATATCGGGCATCAATATCGCCGGATCCTCATACCAGCCCGGTTCAACAAATTCGTACATGCGCAGCAGTTTCCATCCGTGCACCTTGAGAAATTTCTTCAGCTCTTCAACCCATTTCTTTCCTGCCGCGCTCTGCTCCATTGCTTTTACCACTTCATTGTCGGGAAGCATCAGATTCTTCTCTATTTTCGAATCGATGGCCAGGCGCGCAAGGTCGGCGATTCCCCGGTTTGACCTGTAAAGAGGGTTGTCCATACTTATCGTCAGCTTTGAATAGAGCGGGTCTGTCGCCTTCAGCCCCGTAAACTCTCCGGCAAGCTGCTGGAAAAGCGCAGGCATCGGCGTTGCGCCAAACCAACCTTCAAAATACAGGTAGATAGCTTTGGTATGGAGGTAGATCATATCGTGTACATGCGCGATAAGCTCACCCCTTGTCATTGTTTCAAGGGTCATGTCGTAATATGGCTCCATAAGTTTGTCCATCTTGGCAAAGATGCCGTCACAGAACCCGAATGGATCATCAATGATCTTTGCGGCTACTTCACGATACCTTTTTTCCCTGGCGGGGATCTCGCTATCCTGCGGAATTGCGCGCGTCAGATAACCATGGCCCTTGTAGAGCTTCCAGTAATATCCCAGGGTCGTGGGAAGCGAGATATATTCGCAGCCCCGCCGGATCCCGTCTGTCATGTAACCATACCAGAACTCACAGTAGAGCGGCGTCATGACCGGCTCGGTATGGGCCGGTGTTCTTACCCAGACAGGGTAGTGCTCGAGGTCGTAATCCGTAATCTCCCAACACATTGGCGTCCTTCCATAATGCATAATGCCCCCTTTTATAACTATCTTTCTGATAGCTATCGATATAGAATAACCTCCCTTAACGACTCAGGAGGCCTTGCCTTCGCTCTTCACTTTGTTAAGTATGTCTTCTTTCAGCACCTTCTTGTCCAGCTTCATATCGGCTACCAGGGGCATCTTTTCGATGATCTCAAGCCTCTCTGGAGTCTTGTTGAGATTGATCTTCCTCTCCTTGAAGTACGCACCCATCTCTTCAAAGGTAAATGTTTCGCCTTTCTTCACCACCACATATGCGCATGCCCTTTCCCCCATTATCGGGTCGGGGTATCCTACAACTGCGGCCGCCTCAACCTTTGGATGCGTCACGAGGATAGCCTCTACCTC
>JAKQBZ010000071.1 GCA_029559435.1 Deltaproteobacteria bacterium
CTTTGATGATGAAGTATACGGACATATCGAGGTAATGAGCGAAAATGCATCAGTCAATCAGGACGGAACGATAAAAGATATCGTCATCCTCAAAAGGGACGGTATGCCGACATATAACTACGCCGTTGTTATCGACGACTATACGATGAACATAAACATGGTCATCCGCGGAGAGGATCATATTATCAACACTCCCAAGCAACTGCTGATCTATCAGGCCCTTGGGTTCGAGCCCCCCAAATTTGCACACCTCCCGATGATCCTTGGCAAGGACAAGAAGAAGCTTTCCAAACGCCAGGGGGCTACGAGCGTCTTCGAGTATAACGATCTCGGATATCTCCCGGATGGAGTATTCAACTTCCTTGCACTGCTTGGATGGTCACCGAAAAACGGGCAGGAGATATTCACGCGCGAAGAGGCCGTCGAGCTCTTTGAGATCTCTTTTGTGACAAAGAAACCGGCGGTACTGGACATGGATAAGCTCAACCACATCAACCAGGAACAGATGAAGATCATGGATCCATATAAACTCCTTGAGATAATCAAACCGTTCTGGAAAAACCTGGGATTCGATATCAGCGGCTTTTCAGATGATTACCTTGCATCCTCCCTTAAGACGATGGGCGGCAGAGGCCAGACAACGCTCCAGCTAGCAGAATACAGTGACTACTTTATAAGCTTTGACGTCGTCAAGGAGAGATACAAGGCAGACGACATAAAGGAAGAGCGCCGTCCCGTACTTAAGAAATTCTACGGAGAACTGCTTGATATCGAAGCATTCACCCCTGAGAGCATGGAAGCCTTTGCCAAGTCCTGGGTCGAAGCCAACGAAAGCAGCATGAAAGAAGTGGCCCTCCCGCTCAGATGGGCGCTGACAGGAAGAAAAGTCAGTCCGGGTGTATTCGAAGTAGCCGCACAGCTCGGAAGGAAAGAGTGCCGGAATAGGCTGGACTATTACGGACTGATCTAAAGATAAGGCGGACGAGCGGCTGCCGGAACAGCTTGAGAATACATCGTCCGCCGGTGAATTTGCTACGAAAACCTTGTCGCGGAGAAATTACAGCAAAAATCATGCTGCGGTAAATTGGACAATAATACTTAAAGATCTTATCTACGCGGCCTTTGGCCGCGTTTTTCCGTAATGCGGAGCATTACAGATTCTCCAGCGACGAATGTCGCGAACTCACCGCAATGCGAAGTGTTGCATATCCTCCGTTGTTTTAGCCTCAACATTGTCTCTCTCCTCCTTTGCCTTTACAATGTAGTGCGTACATAGGTGAAGCAGCCTATTATGCAGAGGATGATAATCATGGACAAAAAAATGCTTCTAATAGACGGACACGGACTTGCCTTCAGGGGGTTTTACGCTCTTCCCGAGACACTGACCGCCGCTGACGGAACTCCCACCAATGCCGTCGTAGGTTTCACAACTATGCTGCTGAACGGACTTGACAAGTGGAAGCCCGACAGGGTCGGACTCTTCTTCGATCCTAAGGGGCCTACGAGACGTCATGAACTCTTCAAGGAATACAAGGAAGGCAGAAGACCTACACCTGAGGGTTTCAAGGTGCAGCTTCCGCTTATCATCGACATAAGCAGGGCCATGGGCATACCTGTCTTCATAAGGGAGGGCATGGAGGCCGACGATTACATAGTCTCCACTGCCAGAAGTGCTTCGGACGATGGATGGAACGTATCTATATTTTCCGCTGACAAGGACCTCTTCCAGGTCATAAACGGCAACATAAAGATAATACGCCCGTCAAAAGGGGTAAGCGACTTTAAAATATACGACAGAGAGAATTTCACAGAGGAGTATGGCTTCAGGCCCGAGGCAATGGTCGATTACCTTGCGCTCGTCGGGGACGCGGTCGACAATATTCCCGGGGTGCCCGGGATAGGTGATAAGACGGCAAAGGAACTCATCGGCAGATTTGGTTCTTTGGAAGGCATCTTTGAAAATCTGGACGAAATATCGAAGAGCAGAAGGTCAAAGCTAGAAGAGAACAGGCAACTGGCCTATTCAAGCAGAGACCTGATAATCCCGCAGCTGACCGAAAGCGTGCCACTCGACGAACTCATCATGAAAGATCCGGACAAAGAGACCCTGGCGGAACTGTGTACAAGATTAAGCCTAAGGAGGCTTATGGACCGGTTGATGCCTGAATCAAAAGATACGACAAGTAAGGCAAGCATCAAGAAATCCGCTGTGGTTATAAAAAATAAAGGCCCGGCAGTCACGCCTGTCATCGAGATAGGATATATCCCTGAGGGAACAGTGACAGGATATGATGACCTTTTCGAAGCGCCGGAACTTGCAATGGCTGCCGTGACCGATGGAAAAACCGTCTTTTGTCTTTTTGACAGGGCAGGCAGGACTGCAATGCTCGATCCAGACGATAACAATACTATGAAGAAGTGGTCTGTCTGGTGCGAAAGCGGCAGCCTTACTCTATTCGGATACAGGGAGATGCTTGCAAAATATGACATTCCGCTTCCTCCTGCGGAAAGGATAAAGGATGTAGAGGTGGCACACTATCTTCTGCACCCGGACAGAGGCGGCAGCGCGATAGAGAAGACCCTAGGCAGAAAGCTTCCCGCAGGGAAGAAGCTTGCCTCTGAGCTTTTCACGATGTGGGATGTCTTCGAACCTGAGATAAAAAAATTCGGCCTGGACAAACTTATGAAAGAACTGGACCTCCCCCTTTCTGCAGCCCTTGCCAACCTGCAAAGGAACGGGATATATGCCGACACAGAGAAACTTGTTTCGATGGAGGAGGATCTCGTGGAGGCTATCACCCAGACGGAAAAAGATATTGAAGAATTAGTGGGTGAGAGTATTAACCTTAACTCACCAAAACAGGTGGGATGGCTGTTGTTTGAACATCTCCACCTCCCTCCCATAAAGAAAACACAGACAGGATATTCCACGGACATGAGCGTCCTTGAAGAGCTGGCCCGGCTTCCCGAGCCGCTTTGCGTTGTTCCCAACAAGATAATAGAGTATCGTGAAGAGGCAAAAATACTCTCCGGTTTTGTGTTGCCTTTCCTTGCTGCGGCAAGGGCGGGAGAGGGGATGATCCACTCAACCTTTGACCATCTTTCCACAGGCACGGGACGCCTTTCAAGCAGGGATCCCAACGTTCAGAACATGCCGGTGTTCGGCAAATGGGCCACGAGGTTCAGGGACTGCTTTGTGCCATCCGGAGAAGGGAAGATCTTTGTCGCGGCAGACTATTCCCAGATAGAACTGAGGGTGCTTGCCCATCTTTCCGGAGAGAAGATGCTGCTGAAAGCTTTCTCGGAGGGCCGTGACGTTCATATGGAGACGGCCTCATGGGTATTCGGACTTCCTTCCGAAGAGATAACCCAGGAGCAGAGGAGGTTCGCCAAGGTGGTCAATTTCGGCCTGCTGTACGGCATGGGGGCCCACGGACTTGCTCAGCGGCTCGGCATATCACGGCCGCAGGCGGCCGCTATGGTCGAAAGGTACTTCAGCGTCCTTCCAAACGTTAAAGGGTATCTTGAGAAGAGCGTAAGGGAGGCAAAAGAGGCAGGCTATACCCGTTCGATATTCGGACGCATAAGGCCGCTTGCCGAAGTTGCGACGACTGCGGGAAGGGGCAACAACCCGATTGACAGGGTGGCAGTGAACACTCCCATACAGAGCGCCGCGTCCGACATCGCCAAAATAGCCATCATGAGGTTCGATAAGGTCATCAAAGAAGAGTTCAAAGGGGCGAAGACGGTGCTTCAGATACATGACTCGATCGTATGCGAATGTATGCAGGAGGACGCCGACAGGCTTGAAAAGAGGCTGGTCGAAGTCATGGAAGGCGTAGATGTGCTGAACGTACCCGTAAAGGCCGAACCAAAACGGGGATACTCGCTTAGTAAAGTTTAGGGGCTTGCTGAGCGATGGCCGAGCATT
>JAKQBZ010000100.1 GCA_029559435.1 Deltaproteobacteria bacterium
CCGCCATGGAACGGAAGGTGGTGGATGGATTCTGCTGGCCGAGGGTCGGCATGACAAGCTGGGGGCTCCAGGAGGTGACCAAATATATGCTGTTGCCCGGTTTTTTTCAAATGGAACCGGCTACCATGATCAATATGGACAAGTGGAAACAGATCCCCAAAGAGGCACAGGATATAATCATGGACGTTATGAAGGACATGGAATATGTCGCAACCATGCGCCAGATGTTGATCATGGAAAAAGAGGACAATGTCAGGCTAAAGGCGGGCATGGAATTTATTCAGCTGCCGCCCGAAGAGGCCAAGAAGCTCTTAAAGATAATTCATGATGAAACATGGAACTTTGTCCTGAAAAGCGCACCCGAGTACGGCCCGAAACTCCAGAAGGCAAGCTCAAAAAAGGCATTGCCAAAAGGGGCATTTCCCTGGCAGTAGCAATCTATGTCGAATGTCCGGATACCCCTCTTCGCCTTAGAGAGGGGTATCCGTCGGTCTTTTCCGCGCATATCGTTACCGGGAGGAAACATGGAACGCAAGGGGATCTTTGACTGGATAATAGAAAGCCTCGCCTATCTTGGCGGTATACTGCTTGGCTGTGCGGTAATCATAAAATTCTGCGATATCATTTTACGGTATTTTTTCAATAAGCCGCTTACCTGGGATATAGAGATCACGGAATATATCCTTTTTGCTTTGGCGTTCTTCGGGGCAGCATGGCTTTTAAGAGAGGGCGGGCACGTGCGGATCGATGTGCTGGACAACTTCTTGAGCGAAAAGGGAAAAACGTATCTGCACCTCCTCCATTCCGCGGTCGGGGGTTTGGTCTCAATGATACTGGGCCTGATGAGCTTCATAGCAGGGGCGTACAGCTATCGCGACGGGCTCAAGGTGGTAAAGATCTATACGATCGGCAAATACTACTTTCTTTTCATCGTTTCCCTTGGATTCTTTTTGCTGTTTGCAGAATTCCTTCGTCAGTTCGCCGCCGGCATCCGCAAGATCAAAAGTAAATCCACGGAAGAAGGAGCCGAATAGAATGGAATGGTATATACCCTTTGCAATAATACTGGGCAGCCTTGTGCTTCTCATGATGCTCGGCTTTCCTATCTTCATTTCATTTACGATCATCAATATCGTCGGGATATATTTTTTCTGGGGCGGCGCTGACGGCCTTATGCAGCTCTCCCACACCATCTTCTCATCGATCAGCAATTTCGTCCTCTTGCCTGTCCCTGTTTTTATCCTCATGGGTGAGCTTATCGCAAGATCAGGGGTCTTTTCATTTACGATCAAGACGCTGGATAAATGGATCGGGGGTCTCCGCGGGAGGCTGGCATTGCTTGGTGTCGGCAGCGCGACGATATTTGCCGCCCTCAGCGGCTCCGCGCAGGGCACAACGGCCATGCTGGGGAGCATACTGCTCCCGGAGATGTACCAGAGAGGATACAAGAGGTATTTTGCGGTCGGTTCATGTTTTGCCGGCGCCCTGGCAATGATCATCCCTCCGAGCGCCTTTGCGGTCATCCTCGGCGCACTGGCGGAGGTCTCCATAGGCAAGCTCCTCATAGGGGGGATCATCCCCGGCCTGGTGCTGGCGTTCTGTTATGTGGCCTACATCATCATTGCGTCCAAAGTGGACCCCGGCATTGCCCAGGATTATTCGGCGCAGAAGTACTCATGGCCTGACAAGATCATGAGCTTTGTAAAATACGTGCTGCCCTTCGGCAGCATCATGTTCCTGGTAACCTGGCTGATCTTCTTCGGCTTTTGCACTCCTACGGAATCAGCGGTGCTGGGCGTGGCGGGGAGCATAGTCCTGATCGCCTGTTACGGAAGGCTGAGCCTCGGCATCATTAAAGAGTCCTTCGTAAATACCGTAAAGATCACCGTAATGATGTTCATGATATTGACCGGAGCAACCGCCTTCGGCCAGCTTCTGGCCTATACGGGCGCAAGCCAGGGCCTCTGTGAGTTTGTGGTGAGCTACAACCTCTCTCCGCTTGTAACCGTTATCATCATGCAGGTATTATTCCTTATCCTGGGTTGTTTCATGGAGCAGGTATCGATCCTCATGGTTACCCTGCCTATCTTTATGCCCATCGTACGGTCCCTTGACATCGACCCCCTCTGGTTCGTTATCCTCATATTGCTCAACATGGGTGTGGCGATGAAGAGCCCTCCCTTCGGGCTGACGCTCTTTGTGATGCAGGGAGTTGCGCCAAAAGAGACCACCATCCGGGATATATACCTGGGGGCGACCGTGTTTATCATCTGCGACCTTATAGGCCTGCTCATTGTCTTTTTCTTCCCTCAACTCGCATTGTTTTTACCTGGTTTCATGAAGTAAAAGAAAAGGAAAAGGAGAATGAAAAGATATGTCAAGAAAATTGGTGCTCAAGGAGCTGTCCCGCTACAATACCGGCATCTACGCCGACATCATCTACAGGAACGCGCTCCTCTATGCCGACGAGATGGCGATCAAGTGCGGCGGTGAGTCGGTAACTTTTGCGCAGTTTAACGACCGCGTCAATGCGCTGATCCATGCCTTGCAGTCCATGGGCGCCAGGAAAGGCGATGTCCTCGGCATCCTCTCGTGGAACTGCCTCGAGTACGCCGATGCCTATGGCGCGGCGATGAAGTTCGGCTTCATCTCCTCGCCCTTCAACCCGAGGCTGCAGGATAACGAGCTCGACTATCTCATCAACTACTCAGAGTGCAGCACCCTCTTCGTAGGCCCGGAGCTTGTCGAACTCGTCAACCGCCTGCGGCCGCACATACCGAAGGTGAAGAACTTCATCTCCTTCGGCACCGCAGACATCCCGGGAATGGCCTCCCATCGCACGCTCATTGAAACCTTCCCGAAGGACGAGCCCGACGTGGATGCCCGGGAAGAAGACCCCGTCTTCCTTTTTTATACAAGCGGCACCACGGGCGTTCCGCGCGCCGCCCTGTACACCTTCGAGCGGGCCATGGATGATACAAGGCGTTTCCCCACGGCCATGAGCTTAGAGCAGGGGGACAAGCACGTCCAGATCATGCCCTTATTCCATATCGGGGGCACAAAAAACTTCTGGGGATACTTCTATGCGGCCGGCAGCAACGTCATCATGCCCCAGATATCCTTCGATCCGGCCGCGACGCTTCAGACGGTCCAGGACGAAAAGGCTACCGACATCCACATAGTGGCCACGCACCTCGCTGCCTTTCTTGCCCTTCCCGACGTTGACAAATATGACCTTTCAAGCCTGAAGCGCATGTTCTACGCCGCCTCGCCGATGCCCGTGGAGCTCCTGAAGCGGGGCATGGAAAAATGGGGCCCTATTTTCATGCAGTTCTATGGCGGGACCGAGGACGGGCCGAATGTCACCGTGCTCTCGAAGAAGCAGCACGACGTGGTGAACAGGCCCCCTGAAGAACAGAAGATCCTTGCGTCCTGCGGCTTTCCTCACATCGGCGTCCACGTGAGGATCGTCGATGACCACGATAACGATGTGGAGCCCGGCGTGGTGGGAGAGATCATCGTGAAAAGCAAAGGGATCCCGAAGGAGTGGTGGCACAGGCCTGAAGAGACCGCCGAAACCTTCCTGAACGGCTGGGTGCACACGGGAGACATGGGGCGGTATGACGAGAAGGGCTACATCTACATCGTCGACAGGAAAAAGGACATGATCGTCACAGGGGGAGAGAACGTCTATCCCCGCGAGGTAGAAGAGGTCCTCTATCAGCATCCCGCTGTGCAGGAGGCCACTGTCTTCGGCATCCCTGACGACTACTGGGTGGAAAAGGTCCACGCCGTGGTGGTCTTGCGGCAGGGGGCTGATGCATCTGCCGCGGAGCTGATAAGCTTCTGCAAAGAAAGGCTTGCCAAGTATAAGGCCCCGAAGTCGGTTGAATTTGCCGGCGCCCTCCCCAAAACCCCGTCAGGAAAGATATTGAAGCGCGAGCTGCGGGATAAATATTACGCAGGGAGGGAGAGGAAGGTATAGGCTCAGACAGCGGCATGCTGATCCGCATCAAGACAACGGTGAATATCCCCGAGATACCCTCTGAAGTAGAGATGGAAACAGGCACGCTACGGGATCTTTTTAAGAAAGTCTTTGGCGGCACCCATTTTGCGAATGACGTTATTGACCCCCACACGGGCGATATAGATCTGGACAGCCTTTTCGATGTACGCCTGAACGATGTCTCTTATCTTGCCCTTTCACAAGGCCTGGATACCGGGCTGTGCGACGGGGATACGGTTTTATTGTCTTTAATCCTGCTCGGCGGCGGATAACTTCGTTAGCATTTCCTCCTTCTGTGCATTTTGGATACATTCGATGATCTTTGGCGTGTCGGCGGAGCGACACTATTCCCCTTCCACCCGCGGGAGAGGGCAGGGTGAGGGTGCATGATCATGCCGCTTCTATCCTCTGATACCCCGCAGCGTGCTGCGGGGTAGTTCATTTGCTGGCCGCTGATGGCCGGCAGCTGGCTGCTTAAGCCATTGGCTGTGGCACGTTAATTGCTCTTTAATGTACCTGTTTTCACATATCGCAAGCCAATGCAGGAGGGTGCCCAATGAGCACAAAACATCAATTTCAGACCACGAGAACCTTGATCAACAGGAACGCTTCGCTGTATCCGGACAAGCTTGCCATGAAAGAGTTTGAGACCGGAAAAAGCTGTACCTTCAGCCAACTGAGGAAAAGGGCAATGAAGATCAGCAGCGCTTTGTACGGCCTTGGCGCGAACAGGGGCGACAGGGTGGGCATCATGAGCCAGAACAGCTATGAATACGCGGAACTGATCCTCAGCGTGCCCTCATCAGGGCTGATATTTGTGCCGGTCAATTTCAGGCTCGCAGGGCGGGAGATGGCGGGCGTCCTTTCCGACGCAGAGCCTGTCATCCTCTTCGTCGAAGAGCAGTATGTCAAAACTGCGCAGGAGATAAAAAACGAGATCCCTTCGGTCAGGGAGTATATTCATATCGGGCCGAAGGAGAGCAGGCCGGAAGGCTGGCGCGGCTACGAAGAGATCATCCAGGGTGCTGTTGAAGCCGGGTGGGAAGGCCCCGTCTTTGAAGACGACATCGCCATGCTCATGTACACAAGCGGCACAACCGGGTCTCCCAAGGGGGTCATGCAGACCCACCGCAACCTGTACCATTGCGGCCGTACCTGCGGGTTCAATAACCGGGTTCTCACGGAAGACATCGGCTTCACGGTCTGCCCGATGTATCACGTGACAGCGGCAACTTCTCTTTTGGGCCCCTTTTATATGGGGGCGACAAGCATACTTTTCCAGAAATGGGACGCTGAGGCCCTTTTCCGGGCAGCCCACGAGGAGCATATCGTTGCGGGGATGCTTGCGACGCCCATGGTCAGGATGATCCTCGAGGCCTGGGCTGCGCTGAAAGGGAAATACGACATATCGTGCATGAACAAGCTCTGGTTCGCGGGAGCCGGCATTATCCCTTCCGTCTATAAACAGTTCATTGATACCTTCGGCAATATCCTGGGAGAGCATCACGGAACAACGGAGACAACGGGCCTTACCACAAACCTTTCCGTGAGGGACATCGCACATGAGCTTACCGATGACAACCTGAGGATACTGGAGTCCTGCGGCAAAGACGGCTATGACTGCGAAATAGAAATCGTCGATGACAACGACAACCTCGTTATCCCGCCGGGAGCAGGCGAGATGAGGGTGCGCGGGATGGGCACCTCCCTGGGGTACTGGCGAAAGGAAGAACAGACGAAAAAGGCCTTCAGGAACGGCTGGTTCTACACGGAAGATATCTGCCACGTCGACGAAAAGGGCTATGTCTACATTATCGACCGCAAGAAGGACATGATCATCACCGGCGGCGAGAACGTCTATCCGGCTGAGATCGAAAAGGTCGTCAACGAACATCCTGCAGTAAAGGAATCGTCGGCCATCGGCGTTCCCCACCCTGTGTGGGGCGAGGCGGTCGCTGCGATCATTGTATTGAACGAAGGGGCGCAGCTTTCCGAGAGCGAGGCCATCAAGTACTGCAAAGGCAAGATCGCAGGCTACAAGGTCCCCAAATTCGTCTATTTTATCGCTGAAATGCCCCGCAATTCCGCGGGCAAGATCTCAAAGCCCGAATTACGAAGGCAATTCGGCTCATAGAAGAGAAAGGGCTGTGGCCGAAAACGACCTTAGCTTTTTCCAACAAACATGATATATGGTATAATGAATGCCGAACCTGTCACATATAGCGTTTCACATGTAG
>JAKQBZ010000103.1 GCA_029559435.1 Deltaproteobacteria bacterium
CTGGAGCGCAAAATCGACGATGAACCGCAATCGCCTGAGCTTCTTCTCTTCTTCTAATAACCCATCATCCATAATTTAGCTCATAGCCCCCATCTTAAAACCAGCGATATATACTCAGCATTCAAAAACACGAAATCCTAATATCTAAATCCGAAACAATATCAAAATTCAAATATCAAATGTTCAAAACAAAAGCTGTTAAGCATGTTTCGAATTTTGAACATTCGAATTTGTTTAGTGCTTAGATATTCGTATTTAGAATTTGCCATCATCCATGAGTTGGTTTCTTCGCATGGAACAGTTCGAGGAAAAGCCACAGGCAGATCCCGAAGGAGATCGATATGTCGGCAACGTTGAACGAGGGCCAGTGGTGGGCGCCATAGTGGAAATCGAGAAAATCAACAACGCTTCCGTAGAGAACCCTGTCGTAGATGTTGCCGACAGCGCCGGCAAGGATGCACGTGAGGGCGAACCGCTTTGCGAATACCATTTTAGAGACAACGAGCACAACAACGAGGGCGACGATGATGAGGAGCGGAAGATAGGTAAAAACGGTCCTTGCAAACTCGTACCGCGAAAGGAGGCCGAAGACCCCTCCGTAGTTCTTCACGTATACGATGGAAAAAAAGGAGGTGATATGGATGGAGCCCCCGGGGCCCAGATGCTCCATGATGAGGAGCTTTGTCCACCTGTCAAGGATAAAGACAACAGGTACGATCAGGAAGATAAGGTATCTTCGCATCGCCTGCACACGTTGGGGAATCTGCCTGTTGTAGGGATGTCCGTCGCGTATTGCCAGCACCGCTCGCATTTTGTGCCTTCAGCCTTTGTGACCGTCACGTCAGGCTCGTTCCCAACCTGCACCTCAATCTGCGAAACGATGAAGACATCCTTCAGCTCGTCGCCAAGCCTTGTGAGGAGGCCGTATTCTTTCTCGGGGACCTGCACGATGATCTTCGTGTCAAGAGAATGGCCGATGGCCTTGGCGGCCCTTTTTTCTTCGATCTTCTTGTTCGCTATTTCCCGCACGCTCCAGATGCTGTCCCATTCTTCTTCGAGCCCCGCGTTGATCCACTCCTTTCTGGGCGACGGAAAGGCCGTAAGGAGGACGCTCTCTTCTTTAACGTAGCCCTTCAGGTACGACCACATCTCGTCGGCGGTTGAGGACAAAATGGGGGCGATGAGCTTCAGGATCGTGATCAGCGCCTCGTGGATCACGGTCTGGGAGGCCCGCCGCTTCACGCCGTCCCGTTTCTCCACATAGATCCTGTCCTTTACAATATCCAGGTAGAGGGCGCTTAGGTCAACGGTGCAGAAATTGTGGATGCTGTGGTATATGACGTGGAACGTATAGTTGTTGTATGCCTCGGTGACCCGCTCGATGAGCCTCTGAAGCCTCGATAAGAGCCATTTGTCGAGAAGGGAAAGCTTCTCGTAGGGTACGCTGTCGCGCTGAGGGTCAAAATCCCCGTTGATGTTGGCATGGAGGAAGCGCAGGGTGTTCCTGACCCTCCGGTACGTCTCAACGAGCCTGCTGATGATGTCCTTTGATATCTTGATGTCGTCCCTGTAGTCTTCGTAGGTGACCCAGAGCCGCAGGATCTCCGCTCCAAACTTTTCGATGATCTCATGGGGCGCGATGATGTTGCCAAGGGATTTGGACATCTTCCTGCCGGAGCCGTCGACGACGAAGCCGTGCGTCAGGACAGAATTGTATGGCGCGCGGCCCTCGTTCCCTACCGAGGTGAGGAGCGAGCTGTGGAACCACCCCCTGTGCTGGTCGCTTCCTTCGAGGTAGAGGTCTGCCGGGAACTTAAGCCCCTCACGCTTTTTGCAGACCGCCGACCAGCTTACGCCCGAGTCGAACCACACGTCGAGGATATCTTCTTCCTTGACGAAGGCGCCGTTGCCGCATCTGCTGCACTTTGCCCCTTCCGGGAGGAAAAAGGAGGCGTCCTTTTCGAACCAGATATCCGCGCCGTGCTCCCTCACGGCATTGACGACGTTTGCAAAGGACTCTTTGGTCCAGTAAGGCTCCCTGCACTTTTCGCAATAGAAGATCGTGATCGGGATTCCCCAGGTCCGCTGCCGCGAGATGCACCAGTCAGGGCGCACCTGGAGCATGTTGTAGATCCTGTCCCTTCCCCATGAAGGTATCCACTTCACCCGGTCTATCTCGTCGAGCCCTTTTTGTCTCAGGTTGTGCTTGTCGAGTGATATGAACCACTGCTCCGTTGCCCTGAAGATGACCGGCTTCTTGCATCGCCAGCAATGTGGATAGGAGTGCTCGATCTCCTCTTTATGGAGAAGGAGCCCGAGCTCTTCGAGCTTTTTGACGACCTCCGGGTTGCTCTCAAAGACGTTCATGCCCCGGAAGAAGTCAACCTCTTCGATGAATCGGCCCTTTTCATTGACCGGAGAATATACGTCGAGCCCGTATTCGATGCCCGTCTCATAATCCTCTTCGCCGTGCCCGGGCGCCGTGTGGACAGCGCCGGTGCCGGTATCGTTGGCGACGTAATCGGCATAGACGATAAGAGACTGCCTGTCGATGAAGGGGTGCTTGAAGGTAAGCCCTTTCAGCTTATCAGGCATTATCTCTTCAATTATCTTGTAATCGCCGATGGCCGCCTTCTTTGCGATGTCTTCCACGAGCTCTTTGAGGACGATGTATATCTCTTTTCCTGTATCGACAGCAACATAAGTAAAATCAGGGTGTATGGCGATGGCGAGGTTCGCCGGGAGCGTCCATGGCGTTGTGGTCCAGATGAGCATATGGATCGGCCTGTCGGGGTAATTGGTAAAAATGCCGTCCCTCTTCTGCGTGAAGGGGAATTTGACGTAGATGGAGGTTGATCTCTTGTTGTCGTATTCGATCTCTGCCTCGGCAAGGGCGGTCATGCAGTGTATGCACCAGTAGACAGGCTTCTTTTTCCGGTACACCTCGTCCCTTTCGAAGAATTTCTGTATCTCCCCGATGATCGTTGCCTGGTATTCATAATCCATCGTGATGTAAGGGTGTTCCCAGTCGCCGATCACGCCGAGCCTTTTGAATTCGGCGCGCTGAATGTCAATGAACCCTTCCGCGTATTTTCTGCATGCGTTCCGGGTATCCAGCTTGGGCATGGCGATCTTTTTTGCCTTGAATTCTTTTTCTATCTGGTGCTCGATAGGCAGCCCGTGGCAGTCCCAGCCCGGGACGTAGTCTGCCCTGTGGCCCGACATGAACTTCGACTTTACGATGATGTCCTTCAGTATCTTGTTGAGGGCTGTGCCAAGGTGGATATTCCCGTTCGCGTAGGGAGGGCCGTCGTGAAGGATAAACGAAGGGGCGTCCTTGCGCGCCTCGATGAGCTTCCTGTAAAGCCCTATGCTATCCCAGAATGCAAGCATCTCCTTTTCCCTGACAGGCAGGTTCCCTTTCATGGGAAAAGGCGTCTTCGGTAGGTGCAGCGTGTCTTTGTAGTCCATCGTCGTGTCTTTCCTTTTGAAGATTAGCAGTCAGCGATCAGCCTTCAGCGATCAGCGGTCTTATCCATCACATTACCATAAAGCGTTTATCTGTTCAAGACTTACGGGGGAGTTGTTGCGCGGGCCCCTGGTTCAGCTGTTTGCTGCCTGCCGGTTAAATCTTTCCCGGAGCCTGGAAATGAAGGCCTCAGAGATCTTTCCTGCAATGAGCGTCGCCAGCACCGCTATAACAATGAGTAGAAAGATGTTCAGCGCCATGTGGGTTCTGTCCTCAACTGGTTTTTCGGCAGGTCAGCGATTTTACTTAAGTATGCCGCGGGAAGCAGCAACCTGGCGTGAGGTGTCAGGGGCGCGGCGCGGGTTCGATGCTTTCCTTGATGAAATCCGTGATCTCTTCTTCTTTTCCGCCGTAGAAGTGGGTGGTGGGGATGACCTTGAGGTACTTGTCGGTGATCTCCAGGTGCT
>JAKQBZ010000107.1 GCA_029559435.1 Deltaproteobacteria bacterium
ATCCTTTGCTGCAGATAAAAAAATTGTGATAGGTGTCACGCCCTTTCCCGCAAAAGACATAGCGGCAGTGGCAAAAGAGGTCCTGAAAAAGGACGGATATGAGCTTATCATCAAAGAGTTCACTGACTTCGTCCAGCCCAATTACGCGCTTCAGGACAAGGACCTGGATGCCAATTTCTTCCAGCATGTCCCCTATCTTGAAAACATGAAGAGGGAGAAAAAACTGGACATAGTACCTTTGGTAAAAGTCCATCTCCTTCCGATAGGAATATATTCACAGAAGATCAAATCACTGAAGGATGTAAAAAAGGGTGCGGTCGTGGCAGTCCCTAACGACCCAACAAACGGATACCGCGCATATAAGCTGCTGGAGCGCGAAGGTCTGCTGAAAATGGACCCGGCGAAGAAGGACCTGACGGCAAGAGACATAATCGAAAATCCAAAATCGCTGAAAATTATCGAGCTTGAGGCTCCGCAGCTTCCAAGAAGCCTTCCCGATACAACGCTATCAGTGATCACTATGAACTTTGCAGTCGACGCAGGTCTCAATCCGACAAAGGAGGCCCTCGCGCTTGAGGACAAGGATTCGCCGTACGCGGTAGTCCTTGCCGTAAGGTCTCCTGACAGGGATACCCCGGCGACAAAGGCCCTCTCCAAGGCCCTCAACTCACCTGAAGTCAAAAAGTACATCAACGATGTACTCTCTCCCAAGGGAGTAGTTCCGGCTTTCTAAAAAAGATGACTTAAGTACCTCCGGAAAAAGATAAGGCCGGGATGCCAAATCAAATCCCGGCCTTATCTTTTTTATGCTGATCCTTAAGCTTAAATGTAGCCGTTCTCTTTGAGCACCGCTTTTGCCTTTTCGATCCTGGAAGCTGCCATTTTTATTACCGGGCCGGTGCAGCCCATCGAGGATTCTGCATAAATGCCCTCTTTCCACAGAGCCTTCACAGCGTCTTCTATCTCAAGGACGTCGATCCCGTGAATTTCCTCGTCCGTCGGTTCTGCCGGCGGAGCCTTGACATCTTCCTCTGCCGACGGCTGTTTGGGCTGGATCGATGAAAGTATATCCGCCAGGCCCGCCTTTTTTGCCGATTCCAGTTCTGCTGCGACAAGCCCCGGCAGACCGCCTTTCACGCACCTTGCGTTCAGGGAAAGGGCTGACGCTATTACAGGGGCCCCTGAGGCCCTCGATATTATCGAGACGACCCTGTCCCAATCCTCTCCGGCCGAGGGACCGTATCCCCAGCCAAGAGCTTCGTAATTGCCTCCCGTGTTCCATGCCGAGAAAAGTTTCATCAGGACATTCCCGGTCAGCGTGTCGGTCACACATACATCCACCGAACCTGCTAGGAGGTCGTTGCCCCTCAATATGGCCCCGCCGTCTTTTCTCATGCTTGATCCGAAATTGATCGGATAGCCTCCCTCGTTCAATTTATGGAGGGCCCTGAAAACGGTCTGGGCTCCGTCAAGATTAAGTATGCCTACAGTAGGAGACACGATACCGTCCGCCTTTGCTGCGGCGATCCCATATATGGCGTTCCTTACCATGGCCTCAGCACGGTTGGATGAGGATGTGCCTGTGGACGAGGCAATAAAGCACGGCCTCGCCTTGGCCGGTGTCAGAACTTTGCCTATCGTAGCAACGCCAAGGGGAAAGGGGTAGTGCAGGGCAACTGCGCCCGATATGATGCCTTTTTGAAGCGCGTCTTCCATGGCCTTGGATATATCCGCCTCGCATGCAGGTGTCTCTATACATGCCATTCTTTCCGACCCTTCGCACTTCGGACCTATCAGCACCACATTAAGAGAGGGATCGTTCTGCATGGCAAGAGAGGCTCCCCTTAGAAGTTCCCCGCTCCCAAGCTCGCTTCCGTATGACATTAGTCCAATGTTGACCTTTTTGACGCAACCGCCTTTTACTTCCTCAACGAGTTCAGCAAGGACTTCGCCTATCAATTCCCTTGTCCTCTTTCTTTCATCCATCTCTCTGCACCCTTACTTTTTGAGTCCTGCCGCAAGTTCTCCCAGGGCTTCAAGGATCAGCTCGCGGATCTCTTCACGTGTGACGCCCTTTTCACCCTCAGTTTTACCGGAAACCGGCATTTCCATAAGGAAGGAGGCCCCGTCGGCAAGGTTTGTAAGCCTGCCGAGGAATAGGCTCCCTTTTCCTATTATCATGGCTCTTTTGATCTTTCCGGAACTGATGGCCTCGGCAGCATGCCCCATGTAGGGGACACCCGAGGGTATGTGCCCCTGGGTGTGGGCAAAGCCCTTCATTCCCCGGCTGCTTATAAAATCAGCCATATCGGTCTTCTCGATCTGTTTTTTCATTACCCCGAGCGCCGCTATCATTTTAAAGTTTGCTTCAGGAACATTTCCGGCCCCGGCAGGCAGTGTGATTTCGGGGTTGTGGAGCTCAGGAGCATATTTGTCCACGTCGGTCAGTGAGAGCCCCACCTTCTGCAGCGGTTCAAGGGTAAGTACACTTGTGACCGTCTGGGGCGAGGCCCCTGCTCCCACCGTATGTTTCCCTATGGCATCAAGCCTTATGACAGGAAGCTTGCCATCGTCGGGGACTATAAAGACCCCGAATGAGCCAAGGCAGTTCTCAAGTGCGGGCAGCGATTTTTTGACGTGGTCCCTGCTGTTCATGTAG
>JAKQBZ010000166.1 GCA_029559435.1 Deltaproteobacteria bacterium
CGTTACTCGCTCCTTGTCCTTCGTTCCTCGATACTCGATTCTTGTTCAAACCAGTATCGAGTGGCGAGCGTCGAGTGGCGAGTATTCCGCTGTTGAGTGCATTAATTCCTTGACATACCAGCCGTATCTTTTTAAAACATGTTGGCTGCCGATGAAATGAAAAAGCACAAACTCCTTACCATAGCCGGGCTTCTGATCAGCATCGTTCTCCTTTATTTTTCAATGAAGGATATACGGTTCAAGGAGATCGTCGATACCCTTAAAAACGTCGACCCCCGCTTCGTGTTCATGCCCACAGTCTCTATCTTCGCCGCCGCCACGCTTTGCTCGGTCAAATGGACGAGGATCGCGGGGGGGAATGTAAGGTTCGCTGATTCCTTTACCGCCCTTATGATCGGCCTTTTCATCAACAACGTTCTTCCCGCACGGATAGGGGAGATTGCGCGCGGCTATGTCCTGTCAAAAAGGACTGGCGTCTCTCTCACATACGGCATCACAACGGTTATCATCGACCGGATATTCGACCTTATAGGGCTTTTGCTCATAACGTTTGTCTTCTTCCCGAAACACAGCCTCCCTCCACGGGTCTCCCAGGCCATCTCCATACTCGTCCTCGCGCTCTTCGTCCTCATCACGCTCATGGTGCTTTTAAGCAGGGAAAGGTTTGCCGGGGCTATTGCCAAAAGGCTTTCAACGGTAAAAAGGCCGGCCTTTTCCAAATTCGGAAAAAGGCTTATCGAGATCCAGGAAAATCTGAAGAGGATAGGCTCCCCGTTGAACCTGCTTGTCCTCGTCCCCATCGCCTTCATCACCTGGCTCTGTATGGCTGCAGCGCTCTATTTCGTTCTTAAGGCTCTGAATATCAATATCAACCCCATGTACATCCCCTTTATCTGCGTTCTCCTCAACATGGGCATCACAATCCCTTCTTCTCCAGGATATTTCGGCCTCTACCAGTTCCTCCTCGTATACCTGCTCTCCATATTTGACGTGCCGAAGCATGAGGGTTTCGCCGCCTCGATCCTTTTCCACGCCTCATGGTACATCCCTTACAATATTGTGGGCTTCATCTTCCTCATAAAAGAGCACCTCAAGATAAAGGAGATACAGAAGCTGGAAGAAGATTAAACCCTGAACTGCCCTACCAGGCCCTGCAGCTCCTTTGACAGGTTGGCGAGCTGTGCGGATGCCCCTGCGTTCTCCTGGATCCTCTTCGCCGTATCCTGCATCACCTCCGAGATCTGCTGGATGTTCGTTGCGATCTCGTTGGTCGTTGCGGTCTGCTCCTCAGAGGCAACGGCGATCTGGTTGATCTCGGTCGTAACGGTATTCACCTGCTTCAGGATGTCCTTCAGGGCATCGCCGGATTTCGACGCCTCTTTTGCGCCCTGCTCTACCTCGTCCTCCCCCTCTTTCATGGACACAACGGCGTTCTTCGTCTCGGACTGCATGGCCTCGATGGTATCGCCGATCTCCTTGGTCGCCTCGGTGGTACGTTCGGCAAGCTTGCGCACCTCGTCGGCCACGACGGCAAAGCCCCTTCCGTGCTCGCCGGCGCGTGCCGCTTCTATGGCGGCGTTCAGCGCAAGGAGGTTGGTCTGGTCTGCAATCTCGTTGATGAGCCCCACCACTTCGCCGATCTGCTCGGAGCGTGTCCCCAGCTTCTTGATGATGCCGGCAGACTGCTTTACCCGTTCGTTGATCCTCGTCATGACGGAGATCGTCTCCTGGATGATCCCCTCGCCGGTCACTGCCGAGGCGTTTGCCTTTTCGGAGCTCTTGGCGACCATGACGCAGTTCTGTGCGATCTCCGAGGATGTCGTTGACATCTCTTCGCTCGCCGTTGCAACGGAGTTCACCTGGGTGGCAGCCTGTTCCACGCCTGCCGCCATCTGCTCAGCCGCGCTGTCAAGGGTGGCCGCCGCAGAGGATACGTCGCTGCTGCTGTTTGCCACCTTCGTGATCGTCTCGTGGAGCTTGTCCACAAAGACGTTGAAGTGCCGGCTCATCTCCCCGATCTCGTCTGTCGCATGGATGTCGATGCGCTTTGTCAGGTCGCCCTGGGAGATGCCCTCGATGACCTCGATGGTCTTGTTGATGGGCCTCAGGATAAGCTTCGCCATGAAGATGCTGATGGCAAGCGACAGCGCGATGGCGATGGCCATTACGGCGATGGAGATGATCAGCACCCGTATAAAGCTCTTCTGGGAAAAGTCATAGCTCTCCTTGCTGAGCTTGTTCTCGAGGGAGAGGAGGTCCTGGAGCGTCTTGTTGAGCACCTGGAACTTGTCGTCGGCTGCCATCATCATCGTTGTTGCAAGGCTGAAGTCGGCCGACACCATATCGACCACCCTCAGGACCGCCTGCTTGTACCCGCCAAGCTGGTCCGTGGCAATTTGATAAAGCTTTTGCTGCTCTGTATTTGCATTGGCCGATCTCAGGGATTTCCCGACAGAGACATTTGACTGGTCGATCGCTGTTATCTGCCGCTTCGCGAGGTCGTCTATTTTTTTAGCGTCAAAATTCGCGTTGCTCCAGCTTATTACCTTGTAGACGTTGGCATGGACGTTCTGCATATCTGCGAGAACCTTTGCAGACGCCTGGTAGGCGCTGAACCGCGTATTGAATATCTCCTTGATGGCCGATTGCTGGCTCATGAGGCCCACATATGAAACAACGCCGAACACCGCCAGAGAGACCATTACAATGAGCGGCGACAGAAGCAGCTTCTTGTTCATCTTTAAATTGTTGAGGTAATGTATCATTGTCCCCCCTCCGCTTGATTGACAGGACAAAAAGTGCCAACCGTTATTTGTATGTTCCGCAGCAAACTATGATGTCCTCGGCCTTCTGTATATAGGTGGTCTTGCTCTCAACCTTCTTTGTTTCCGGATTCAGATACTTATAATCAACCCATCCCGAGCCTTTCGACTTGGCAAGCTCAACGATCTCTTTTCTGAAAAGCTTCCCGTCGCTGTCAGGAACGTCGGCGAGGTTCTTTCCGATAAGCTTGGCGTTCTTCGGATGCGCAACAACCGTTGCGGTCATGTCGTAAGCAAAGACATACAGTGCGCCTTTGTCGAACTGCCCTTTCGGCTTACTGAATTCCGCAAGGGCTTTGTCCTTGCCCTGCGCTTTCGCGAACGTCACCGCTTTCTCCACCAGCCCTTTTGCATCATCTTTCGGGCTTGCATCACAAACAGCTGCTATTGCCCCTATTAGAAAAATTGAAACCAGTACTGCAAAAAAGATCTTTTTCATGCTCCACCTTCCTTATTAAGTTATTTTTTGCATCATACCCCTCTTTACATATATTCGGCTCATAATTTGTTTCGTTAAGCTTTTTTTCACATACCAAGGGATTCCGTGCCTATCGTTTTTTTTGCTCTCATTGCGGCTCCGCATTTTGTTCATGTAATATCTAAACCCTGAACTGCCCTACCAGGCCCTGCAGCTCCTTTGACAGGTTGGCGAGCTGTGCGGATGCCCCTG
>JAKQBZ010000170.1 GCA_029559435.1 Deltaproteobacteria bacterium
AATCCGGTGAGGCAGAGGAACTTGATTTCCTTTCTACCGCAAAGCTCCTTGAGGCCACCCCTGAAACACCCCGTCAAAAGTCCGGCAAGGATTATTATGAACTGCTTTCCAAAAACAAGGAAGCCTTTCTGTTTGCTACGGAAGAGGAGATGCTGGAGCCTGTTGCACGAGGGGGAGGCCGGGACAGTCCAACGCAGCTCCTGCGAACCCTTAAGGCGGTGATGAAAGACAGGCGACAGCTTACCGAAGATCAGGAGGCATATGTTAAAAAGATCATGCTGCGTTTAGAAGAAGGCGCCTTACCGAAGCAAACAGCCAAAGAAACACTGAAAGCCCTTACGGAATTGAAAGACGGCCTCACCAACCCGCTGAGAGTGCTCGGTGTTCTGCAGGCCTCCATACCTGCAAGGCTTCTTGAAGAGCATTTTGCCGCTGGCACCGGTGCAAGAACGGGAAGGAGAGAGGTTATCCTTTCCGAATACCTTACGGGAACTTGAACCGTGAAGATCCATACGAACGATCTTAGGGGCAAGCTGGAGCACAAAAAAAGGCAATAAAAAAGGAAGCATTGCCGCGGGACGAAACCCTTTGGTTTGCTTCCTATCGTGATTGTAAGGATATTATAATGGTGTCTCAGGAAGAAGACAATATTTTTTAAGGATTGAGCGGTGGACACGGATCAGGCACGGCGCATAGTCAAAGAAGCCCTTGAACAGCCTTTCGAAAGAGAACGTTTTGGCGGTTTTGTTAAGAACCTGCTGAATATCGTTGAACCGGCTCCGTTCACCTATAAGGGCAACTTCATCCCCGATGCCTACGAACAACACGTCGTCTCCATGGAAAGGGTCGGCAAATACACCGACGGCGAACATACAATAGATATCCTCATTGTGAAGCTCAAAAAAGAAACATCCATTGAACGGGCACGTACCATGCAGAGAAACTTCATCGCATGGTATCTCAATGGCAGCCGGGGTGGCAGCCTCAAGGATGCGGCCCTGGTGGCCTTTATTTCTCCCGGCCAGGAAGACTGGCGTTTTTCGCTTGTTAAAATGGACTACCGTTTCGAAGAGGACAGGAAGGGGAAAAAGAAGGTCAAAGAGGAATTTACCCCTGCCCGCCGGTGGTCCTTTCTGGTCGGTAAAAACGAGAACAGCCACACGGCCCAGAGCAGGCTTGTGCCCATTATCGCCAATGATGAACATAATCCTACTCTCGCTGAACTTGAACAGGCCTTCAACATCGAGATAGTTACAAAGGAATTCTTCGAGAAGTACCGGGAGCTCTTTCTCCGTGCGAAAGAGACCCTCGACGATATTCTTTCAGAGAACAAGACGGTAAGAACAGAGCTTGAAACGAAAGGCGTTAATACCGTTGATTTTGCCAAAAAGCTTCTCGGCCAGATAGTCTTCCTCTACTTCCTCCAGAAGAAAGGCTGGTTCGGCGTGGCCCGTGACGCAGACTGGGGCACCGGTCCCAGGAATTTTCTCCGGGAACTTTTTGAAAAGAAGCACAGTGATTATAAAAATTTCTTCAACGATATACTGGAACCGCTTTTTTATCAGGCATTACGACAAGACAGAAGGCACGACGACGATTACTATGACAAGCTTAACTGCAAGATCCCTTTCCTTAACGGCGGGCTCTTCGACCCTATCGGCGGCT
>JAKQBZ010000187.1 GCA_029559435.1 Deltaproteobacteria bacterium
CAGAATATAATCTTTCTGATATTTTTTTGGCGGCTTGATATTGTCGAAGCTCACAGGCTCCATCATCTGCCCCAGCATCCCGTCGCCGAGGATGATGACGGGGTTTCTGTACTCATCGGCAAGGTCAAAGGCAAGGGGAACGACCTCGGTCAGCTCCTGCACCGATCCGGGGGCGAGCACGATCGTCTTATAGTCGCCGTGGCCGCCGCCGCGCGTTGCCTGGAAATAATCAGACTGTGCCGGGGAGATATTTCCCATGCCGGGCCCGCCCCGCACCATGTCCACGACCACCGCCGGCAGCTCATCCGCAGCGAGGTACGAGATGCCTTCCTGCTTGAGGCTCATCCCGGGGCTGCTCGATGAGGTCATCGCGCGCGCGCCGGCGACGCTTGCGCCGAGGACCATGTTGATCGCAGCGATCTCGCTTTCTGACTGGATAAAAACGCCGCCGGCCTCAGGCATCCTCTTCGCCATATGTTCCGTCAGCTCGTTCTGCGGCGTTATGGGGTATCCGAAATAGCAAGTGCACCCGGCGAGTATCGCCGCTTCACCCAGCGCCGCATTTCCGCTCATCAATCTCTTCAATTCTTAAACACCTCGATCGCGACCTCCGGGCACATAACCGCGCAGGTAGCGCATCCCGTGCATTCGCCGCCTTCTTCGAAGGAAGCGACGAAATATCCCTTTAAGTTCAACGTGCCGGAGAGGAAGATCGCCTTTTTCGGGCAAAACTCTATGCAAAGCGCGCAGCCCTTGCATCTCTCCTGGTCTATCCTGATCGAGCCTTTCAACATGTGCCTCGGTTTGTAAAAAACCAGACTTACAAAACGCCTTTAGCGTAGCCCACAGAGATAGTTCTTGTCAAATATTTTTAACAGAAGCTATCAGCAGCCAGCTATCAGCTTTCAGCTATCAGCAAAAACAAAAGAGAGTAAGAAGCAGGCAGTATACACAAAAAGCTTTTCACTGTTTACTGTTTACCGCCTGCTTCGCATTGACTATTTTTACCGTACCTGCTCCTTACTGTCTACTTTGCCCTTGCCGTCTTTCGCTATGAGCTATGAGCCACGAGCCATGAGCGTTTTCTTTTTCTCTGTTATTTTTATTGCATTAACGGCATTTATATCTTAATTTTTAGCGATGGACTTGAGACATCTCGAAACGTTTGTGAGGATAGTGGAGTTGAAGAGCTTTACGAAGGCGGCCGAGGAGCTCTACCTCACCCAGCCGACGGTAAGCAAGCAGATCGTGGACCTCGAGCGCTACTTTGACGTAAGGCTCATCGACAGGACAAAAAGGACGGTGACCATCACGAAGGCGGGAGAGATCCTTCTCCGGTACGCGAAGGATTTCCTGGGGCTTAAAAAGGAGACCATCGACGCGATTGCCGCATTCAAAGGGCTGCAAAAGGGCGATATCATAGTGGGGGCAAGCAACATCCCCGGGGTTTACATCCTGCCCGGGCTGCTCCATATCTTCAAGCAACAGTATGACGGCATCCGCTTCAGGCTCATCATCGCTGATTCGAAGGCAATTATCCAGAAGATGGAGGAAGGCGAGATCGATGTCGGCTTTGTGGGAGCGAAGTACGAGACGAAAAAGATAGAATACAAAAAATTCCTTGAAGACACGATCATGATCATCGCACCGCCCTCCTTTCCCGATAAGATCCACATCAAACACTTAAAAGATTACCCCTTCATCATAAGGGAGCAGGGGTCGGGCACGCGAAACCATTTCGAATCGTCGCTGAAAAGATTAAAGGTCAACGTGCTCCCTGAGCTGCAGGCCGTAGCCGAATTAACAGATACGGAGGCGATAAAGGAGGCGGTTAAAAGCGGCATGGGCGTTTCGTACGTCTCAAAGATGGCCATCGTTCATGAGCTTGCAAATAATAACCTGAAATGTTTAAATATTGAAGGATTGCCAAACATTACGAGGTCCTTCTACATAGTGACAAAAAGAGGCAAGACGATATCGCCGCAGGTAAAGGCGTTCCTCGACATAATAGACAAATGGAGAAGGCATGAAAAAAGGTAAATGGATCATCTACATCCTTTGCGCGTTTTTCACGGCAGGCATGCTCATGGCAGACATTGCCGGGGCGCGTGTATATCTCGATATTTATGGAAAAAGTTTTAAAAAAATAACCGTTGCCGTACCGTACTTCAAGAGCGACAAGGCGGACAAGCTCCAGACGGACATGAGCGATCTTCTGAACAAAGACCTTGACCTGTCGGGTTTTTTCATCGTTGCTCCCCAATCGCTCCTCGATAAGGAATTCATCAGCGAGGGGGTGGAGAAGCAGGAGATCAACTTCGGAAGCTGGCGCTCGGTGGGGATCGAGCTTCTTTGCAAAGGCAGGCTCCAGATTAAGGACGGAGAGGTCATCCTCGAAGCCTTCCTCTACGACACCCTCGACGGCTCCATGATGCTTGCGAAACGGTACCGTTCCCGGCAGGAAGACTGGAGAAGGCTCGTTCACAGGTTTGCCGATGATATCCTGCTCACCGTCACCGGCGAAAAGGGGATCATGAGCGCGCGGATAGTCTTTGTCGGCGGAAGAAGGAACCTCAAAGAAGTATACATTGCGGACATCGATGGATTTAACCTGAGAAAGGTCACCAATTATAATAATATCTCTGTCGCCCCCGCAGTATCGCCAACCGGGAGATACATCGCCTACACCTCATATAAAGGTGGAAGTCCGAACCTGTACGCAAAGGACATGGAGGGGAACAGGGAGATCACCGTGGACAGGAGCGAGGGCATGAAGATCTGCTCGTCCTGGCTGAACAATTCGACCCTTGTATATTCCCACACGGTCGGCAGAAATTCAACCGTCCTTACCTACAACGTAGAGACGCAGGAGAGAAGGACGATAATGCAGAGGGAAGGGATCGTCACATCGGCATCATTCTCGCCGAACGGCTCAAAGCTGCTCTTTGTGTCCGACATGTACGGAAGCCCCCAGATATTCGTCAGGGACAGCGCATCGGGAGAGACCAAAAGGCTCACATATTACGGGAATTACAACAGCGCCCCTTCGTTCTCGGCAAAAGGCGACCTCATTGCATTCGTATCAAAGGTCGAAGGCGCTTTCGAGATATCGGTCATGAATGCCGACGGTTCAAACCAGAGGGTCCTGACGAACGGCGGCGCACTCAACGATTCGCCGCAATTCTCTCCCTGCGGGCGGTACATACTTTTCTCCTCGCTGGTAGGGGGAAGGTACAGCCTGCACACGATGCTTTACAACGGGGACAACAAAAGATTGTTGAAATTCACTGACAGCAGCAACGAAGAACAGCCAAAATTTGCACCTTAAGAGATTATGAATACCCAAACACCAATAACCAAGCTCCAATTAATCACCAATACCCAATATTTAAGAACCAAACAAAGACCTTCCTGTTTTTTCTCGTTTGGGTATTCGGTCATTGGGTATTATTTGGTTATTGGTAATTGGTTATTGTCATTAATACAAGGAGGTAACATGAAATATTTTCTGGTATTGTTGATCGCATGCACCGTGATGTTTGCCGGATGCGCTCCAAAAACAGTTCAGCCGACGTATAAAACAACGCCTGACCAGGCCGGCGCCGTAGCAAAGGACGAAAGCGGCAAAGACAGGAGAGGCGGCGTCACCGCCGAAGAGCTCGCGAGGGCGGAGAGGGACAGGCTGAGAATGCTTGAGGAGCAGATGAGGTCATCCCTTTCGCAGCAGGACGTTTACTTCGAATTCGACAGCTATGCGATCCAGGGGTCGGAGCTTCCCAAGCTCCAGGCAGTCGGCAACTGGCTGAAACAATCAAGGACAACGAAGATCGTCGTGGAAGGACACTGCGACGAGAGGGGCACCGTGGAATACAACTTTGCTCTCGGCCAAAAGCGCGCGGAAGCGGTCAAGGATCACCTCGTCAAGATGGGCGTCGAAGGATCCAGGATAAAAACGATCTCCTACGGCAAGGAAACCCCTGCCACCGCGGGCCATTCGGAAGATGCCTGGGCAAAGAACAGGCGCGCCCATTTTACAATCGACCAGAAGGGGTAAGCTATGCATAAATACGCCGCCGTTATCATCAGTATCGTCATTACGCTGGCAGCCGGCTGCCAAACGGACGAGCAAACGGTCCAGATGCAGAGCAGCTTGTCGTTCCTGCAGAACGATCTTTACAGCTTCAAACAGGAAACGAACGCAAAGCTGGCACAACTGACAAAAGACAATGAAAATGTCGGCAAGCAGATCGTCAGCGTCTATGCTGCTGTTGAGAGCAGGGACGAAAAGATAAAGAGCATTATGGGCAAGCTCGATGAGCTGGAATACCAGCTACGGACGTACTGGAGCGAAACAAAAGCCATGATGGGCACCCAGAGAAAACCCGATGCGTCGCCCGGGCCCGCGATACCCGCGATAAAGCCCGGTCCACCGGAAGCGGATGCACGGTATGAAAGCGCCTATAAAGAAGCCTTTGACGCCTATCAGAAAGGGGCGTACGATGAGGCGATCATCAAGTTCACGAAGTTCATCGAATCCTACGGCGGGACGCCGCTCGTGCCGAACGCCTTCTACTGGACGGGCGAAAGCTACATGAACCTGAAGAACTACGAAAAGGCGATCGTCTCTTTCCAGGAAATCATCGACAAATACCCAAAAAGCGAGAAGGCCCCACGGGCGCTTCTTTCCCAGGCAGAGGCATTCAGCCAGACCAAAGACAAGAAGAGCTCTACGACCCTCCTGAAGAGGATCATAGAGCTCTATCCGAAAAGCGAGGAAGCGATTATCGCTGAACGAAAATTAAGGAATCTTAATATCTGACGGCTCCAGACGGTTTTCCTCTGCGCCGCCGATAGGGTTCATGTCGTAGTTCCTGTATTTCACGAAGCCTGTTCCTGCAGGGATGATCCTTCCCATGATAACATTTTCCTTCAAGCCCTTCAGGTAATCGACCCTCCCCTCTATGGAAGCCTGCGTGAGGACCTTCGTCGTATCCTGAAAGCTGGCCGCTGAAATAAAACTATCGGTGATCAGGGAGGCTTTTGTGATACCGAGGAACAGCGGCTCGGCCTCCGCGCGCTTTCCGCCCTTGCTCTGGACGCGCTCATTTTCTTCTTCGAATATCCACTTCTCGACAAAATCATCGATGATAAAATTCGTGTCGCCTACGCTTTTGATCTTGACCCGCTTCAGCATCTGCCTGACGATGGCCTCTATGTGCTTGTCGTTTATCTTCACTCCCTGCAGCTGGTACACTTCCTGTATCTCATCGACAAGGTAGCGCGCGAGCTCCTGTATGCCGAGGATGCGCAGCACGTCATGGGGGTTCCTCGGCCCGTCCATCAGCGCCTCGCCGGCCTTCACATAATCGCCTTCGTGGACGATGATGTGCTTCCCTCTCGGAATGGTGTACTTTCTCGGTTCGACGTGCTCCGAACCAGGGTTGACAATAATCTCCCTCTTCCCTTTTGTCATCTTCCCGAACGATACCATGCCGTCGATCTCGCTCACTATGGCGCTCTCTTTCGGCTTTCTCGCCTCAAAGAGCTCGGCAACCCTCGGCAGGCCGCCGGTGATGTCCTTTGTCTTTGTCGTCTCCCTCGGTATCTTTGAAACAACATCGCCCGCATGGAGCATATCGCCTTCGTTGACCATTATGTGTGCGCCGACGGGCAGCATGTACCGCGCCGGGCTCGTTGAGTTCGGTATCACGATGGTCTTGCCCTTGTCGTCCTTGATCGATATCCTCGGGCGGAAATCGGGGTTCTTCGGCTCGATGATGACCTTGTAGGAAAGGCCGGTCACCTCGTCCTTGCTCTCCTGCATCGTGTCTCCCTCGAAGATATCGCCGAACTTCACCTTTCCGGTCACTTCTGAAAGGATCGGTATTGTGTAAGGGTCCCATTCTGCAAGCTTCTGCTTCATAAGGTTCTCGGTGGGATCCTTTGTCAGCTTTGTCTTATCCTTATCATTGACGAGCAGCCGAGCCCCATAGGGAACGCTGAACTTTTCCCTTTCCCTTCCTGTTTCGTCCATGATGGCGATCTCGCCGTTCCTGTTCATCACTACGGGGATGCCATCCTTATTCTTGATGACCCTCACGTTCATCAGCTTTATGTACCCTTCATTGCGGGTCTCTATTGTGGATTGTTCAACCCTTCTCGAAGCCGCGCCTCCAATGTGGAACGTCCTCATTGTAAGCTGTGTTCCAGGCTCCCCGATAGACTGGGCCGCGATGATCCCAACGGCCTCTCCTATGCTTACCAGCCGGCCGCGCGCGAGGTCGCGCCCGTAGCAGAGAACGCAGACGCCCCTCTTGGAGCGGCAGGTGAGCACTGACCGTATCTTCACCTTTTCATATACCTCTTCGATCGCCTTCAGGTGGTGCTCCCTGATTTCTTCGTTCTTCCTCACGATGATCCCGCCATCGGGGTCTCTCAGGTCTTCATGAGCGACCCTGCCGAGGATCCTTGCCTCAAGCCGCTCAATGATCTCGCCGCCCTCGATCAGCGCCCCCACTTCAATATAGTCGATCGTCCCGCAGTCATACTCATTTACCACGACATCCTGGGCCACATCTACGAGCCTTCTTGTAAGGTACCCGGAGTTTGCTGTTTTCAGCGCCGTATCGGCGAGGCCTTTCCGCGCCCCGTGGGTCGATATAAAATATTGCAGCACATCGAGCCCTTCCCTGAAATTGCTCTTGATCGGCGTCTCGATGATCTCGCCGGAAGGTTTGGCCATGAGTCCCCTCATGCCTGCGAGCTGCCTGATCTGTTGAGCGTTCCCCCTTGCGCCGGAATTGGCCATGATGAATATGGGGTTCCTGCTGTTCTGAACCTCCGGTTTCCCATTGGGCCCTATGACAGGATTTCCCTCAGGGTCGAGGACCGCTTCGGAGCCAAGCTCATCCATCAGCTCCTTTGCGATCTCCTCGGTAACGTTCGCCCAGATATCAATGACCTTGTTGTACCGCTCGCCGTCGGTAATGAGGCCCTCCGAGTGCTGTTTCTGCACGACGAGGACGTCTTTGTTGGCGCGCTCTATGAGGTCTTTCTTTTTATCGGGAACCTTCATGTCGTCGATAGAGATCGATATGCCTCCAAGCGTGGCATAATAATAACCGAGGTCCTTCAGCCTGTCCGAGAGGATAACGGTACATTTCTCGCCGGCCTCCCTGTAACATTTATCTACGAGCTGCCCGATGTTCTTCTTGTCCATCGGCGTATTTTTTATTAAAGCAAAAAGCTCTTTCATTACTGACTGCCTTTTTGCTTCTTCCAGCTCCATCAGGGCATTTTCTACGACATCCCGCAAAATGACCCTTCCCACTGTCGTCTCTTCCAGGACCCCATCGAGCCTGACCTTTATCCGCGCGTGGAGGTCAATCTGGCCGGAATCGTAAGCTACCCTTACTTCCTGGGGATCGCTGAAAATGAACCTCTTCCGCAGCATCGGGCAGGCCTCCGGATAGACCTTGTGCAAGACCAGCCGGTTCAGCTCTATGATCTTCCGCTGCTGATCGGGGTTCAGGTCTTTGAACTTTTTGCCTCTCATCTCCCTCGTTGCGGTAACAAGTTTTTTTGTATATGGGGTCAAATCTATCGGGTCTTTCTTCTTCAGGCACACATCGTAAAATTTCGGCGTCCGCAGAATTTCGTTGAGGCGCTCCACGGTATTGTCAAGCGACTTGAGCTCCAGCGCGTACTTGTCCTGCTTGATCTCCGCGCATAGCCTTCCCACGGCGGTGGTGCCTGTAAATTCGTCGAGGCTGAACTCATAGGCGTCTTTGCTCTGCCCCGGCTTGTATTTTCTTTCGATCGTCAGATAATAAAGGCCGAGGACGATATCCTGCGTCGGCACGATGATCGGCCGGCCGTTTGCCGGGGACAGTATGTTGTTCGTCGACATCATGAGGACACGCGCCTCGGTCTGGGCCTCTACTGAAAGCGGCACGTGGACCGCCATCTGGTCTCCGTCAAAGTCCGCGTTATATGCGGGG
>JAKQBZ010000208.1 GCA_029559435.1 Deltaproteobacteria bacterium
CGTAAGGGGACAAAAAAACTGTTCAACGTTCTATGTTCGACGTTCAACGTTAAGACAAACAAGACGAAACAGACTAAATATCGGTATAGGTCGCTGGATGCTCGTTACTGGTCGCTCGTAGCTGGATGCTGGTTTAAACCGGTGACAAGCAACGAGGGACAAGGTTTTTACTGTGTGCTGACCGCTGATAGCTGTCTTTTATGTTATTGCAGTTTCTTGATCTTGACGTTCTCAGGCAGGTTCCTGGCAGCATCGGCGAGCTTTTTATACTCTTGTGACATTTTCTCGGTATCCTCCGAGCTCTGGCTGGACAACACCGCCTCTCCTTCATAGGCTTGTATAACATCCTGCATGGTAAATCCCTCTACCGATCTCGCAGGATGAAAACAGCCACCGAAGTTTTTTTCATCCAGTACTTCAGTAATAAGGTTTGCCCTTACCATGTTCCCGAGAAGCCCCTGCACAAGGGCAAGGGGGATCTTGAGCCTCCCGGCTATCTCCCGTGCAGAAAAGGGCCTTTCTCCTGCCGAGAACCGCTGTACGATAAGGTTGAAGATGGAGAGCATCATAATCTTTCTTGATGCAGCGCTTACGCCGGAATAATCGGGCTCAAGGCCGTAGGTTTCGCTGTGTCCGTGGGCATAAGCGATCTCCAGGCCGAAAAGTACGATCATCCAGCTTGTCTGCAGCCATCCGAACAGAAGCGGCAAGGCGGCAAGGCTCCCGTAGATCGCTCCATGGCTTGCAACGCCTATCTGGAAGGTAATATAAAGCCACTGGACGACCTGTACGAGGGTCCCTCCCACGATACTGCCGAAGATGGCCGACCTGAGAGGAACCTTGGTGTTCGGCATGATCGTATAGAGGACGGTCAGAAGCACCCACAAAGAGACGTAGGGCAGGAACTTAAGCAGAAAAAAGATTACGGGGCTAAAGACGCCGAGCAGTTTGATCTTGTGAACGATGACCCCTACCTCGCCCGTCACAAGGACCGTCAGGCTGCCTGCTATGGCGAACAGCACCGGTGTAAGGATCAGGGTTGCCATGTAATCGGTGAATTTCCTCAGGATGGTGCGGGGCCTTGTCACTCCCCATACCGCGTTGAAAGAATCCTCTATCTTGCCAAGGATGGACACAACGGTCCAGAAGAGAAGGACAACGCCGATGCCCGCGATCACCCCTCCCTTTGCCTGCTCAAGGAAAGAACGGGCGAACATGAGCAGCTGCTCCGTCACCTCCGATTGCCAGTTTGCATTTTCCGCCATTTCAAGGATATGTTTCTCGACGACCTTGTCAAGGCCGAAGCCCTTGGCTATGGCAAAGAAAACCGCCACCAGCGGGACGATATTAAGAACGGTGTAGTAGGTCAGGATCGATGCCTGCGCTATGGACCGGTGTTCGACAAACCCCGAAACGGCGACGAGGAAGGTTCGAAGGAAGCGAACGGCGCGGGCTTTCATAGGGGGAAGCCCTTCAATGTCCATTTCCCAGATACCCGCCTTAAGGAAATGTATGATCTTTCCTGCCACCGTTGTATCCTCTCTCTATCTCAGTTTGAAATCGACCCGGCTGTCTTTGACCTTCTCTTTTTTCTCCGGCCCGAGGGCCTTCGGGTCGAGCACGAACACCCGCGAGGGCTCGACCTTGCCGGCTTTCAGTATCGCGCTGCGCGCTTCCTGCGCCCTTCTCGATGCGAGCTGCCTCAGGTCGTCATTGGTGACCTCGATGTTGGTGACCATCAGTTTTTCCATCTCAGGAACAGGCAGGTCCTTGGCAAGGCCGATGATGTTCCGGGGCTTTGCGAACTTTTCCGCCTTGTATGCCTTCTTGAGGTACCTCTCGTATTCCGCCGGCTCCACCTTTATCTCGTCAACGGGCGGCGCCTCCTGCCCCTTCTTCGCTATGTCGTTCAATTTCTGGGTCTTCACCTTTTTCGTGAAGAGGTATCTTTTCAGGCCTTCTTTGTCCTCTTCGGGAGACACGTGGCCCTCGATGTCAAGGCTGAGGGCAGGCCTTTCAGAGAGCGCCTTCGTTACCGCCTCGATCTTTTTCATCGCGGCATCTGAAAGCTTCGCGCTCCCGTAATCGAACTCAACATAGCTAAGCTGTTCCCCGCCGCCCCCGAAGAGCGCGCCGAGAAGTGCAAACGGCGCGGTCGCCGCCTTGACGATAAGGTTCATGATGACCTTCCAGATGATCGGCCCGATCCTGAACTCCGGATCGTCAATGCTCCCGGATACGGGGATGTCAAGCTTTATCTGGCCCGACCTGTCCTTCAGGAGGGCAATGGCAAGCTTCATGGGCGCCTTGATCGCGTCGGGGCTCTCCACCTTGTCGCCAAGGGTAAGCTGGTCGAAGAAGATGACGTTCTGGGAATCAAGCTTCTTGCCGGCGATGGAATATTTCAGGTCGAGGGAGAGCTTCCCCTTTTCTATCGCATATCCGATATATTTTCCCGAATAAGGGGTCGCCTCCGTCATCTCAAAATCGCGGACGGTGCCGGTAAGATCTATGAGGAGATTGTCCTTCGCGGGGTTTATGCGGCCGGCGATATGGAGCGGGATGAACTCGTTTATCTTTCCCCGCACCTCGACCTCTGCGTCCTGGTTTTTCCCGAGGACGAAGCGCGATATCTTTCCTCCGAGTTCGGAAAGCTTAGCCGAGAAGGTCGGCTGAACATGCATGTCGGTAAAATCGACCACCCCTCCCTGCAGCGTGATGTTGCCGATCGTCACATCAGGGAGGCTGCTCGCTGCAGCTGGCTTATCTCCCGGCCCGGCCTCTTTTTGCGCCTTGGCCTTTATCTGTTCCTTCTTTACTTCTGCGGCTGGTTGTTCTTTCGCCGCAGGTTCACCAGAAAATATCTTCTGAAGGTTGGCTGTCCTGTCTTTATAGATGATGATCCGGGTATAAAAATCGGAGATCGATACATCATTCACAGACAGGGCAATAGGGTTGTACCCGGCGTTGATGGAGCCGAGAGAGAGCGCCTTCCACTTGAGAAAATCGCCGGCCGTTTCCTGGTCAACGGATGAAAAGTTCGATACAAGGAGGTTGCCCGAAAATTTTACCATCGGAGCCCCTGATTCATCCAGCGCCAATGCGACCTTGCCTGCCGAGGAGACGCCTCCGCCCGTGATATAGATCTTGATCTTGTCGTTGAAGTAAGATTGAAAAGGAGCGATCGGGATCGCTTTTGCGTCGACGGATAGCTCCCCTGAAAGAGGATTTATGCCTATCGCCCCTTTCGCGGTGAAGGGGCTTGCCTTCCCGACGATAAGGGAAAGATCGATGGCGCCTTTATTGTCTTTCTCTGTTGAGATCTTTTCCATGGTCATGTTCATCTTCTGGATGGACACGTCCACGGGCTCCGATGGCGCAAGATCCTTGAAGGCGATCCTCCCATCCTCGATCTTCAACCGGTCCATAGAAAAGAAAACCTTCTGAGGGCCTTCTTTCTGCTTTGCTTCTTCCGCTTTTGGACGTTCCTGGGGCTTTTCCACGGCCTTTGGAAGAAGCCCGAGGATATTGAACGAGCCGTCCTCGCCGCGTATGGCATTCACCTCGGGAGATTGCAGCAGCACCTCTGACAGCTTTATGCTGTTGCGATAAGGCTCCAGGGACGTTATTCCCACATCCAGCAATTTGAAGCGGGCAACAGGCTTGTTCGCTGCATCGTTCACGGCAAGCTGCCTGACGGAGACATTGCCGGCAACGATAAGCTCGGTCGTTTTGTCTTTGGATTGCGTAAATGTAACGCGCGCCCTGAGGTCGACCTTTCCCGATGGGAGCTTGAAGTTCAGCGTGACCGGTATATAGGGGAGATATTCCGGTATATCGATGTCCTTGGCCTCGAGGTCGAGGTACGTTTCGAGTGATTCGGCAAAAGGCTTTGTCTGCCCCTTTATTGAGTATGGATCCCCGTTGATGGTTGCAGAAAATTCCGGCTTCACAAAGATGTTCGTGTGCGTCGCCCTGTTCGATAGAAAGGGAACCGTAATGCGCATGTCGCGCACGGTGTGCTGAACGCCCTTCGGGCTGTCAATAAAGTCGACGCTTCCGTCAAGGATCGCAATATTGTTTAATGAAAAAGTAACGAGCCCCGGCTTGTCGCCTTTATCCTCTCCCGCCGGCTTCTTTTGGGCCATGTCTGTAAAATTATACGATTCATCCTTGTTCCTTACTACCCTCAAATATGGTTTCGTTACCTTCAGCTCGCGGACCACCAGCGCCCTCCTGAAGAGCGATATGATCTCCGCGTTTATATAAAGCTCATCGAATGACAAGAACGTCCCGGAGCCTGCCCGTTCCTTCACCGTCAAGCCCTGAATGGTGACCGATAGCGTATAGGGATTGACCCGGATCGCCCTGACGGACACATCCCGATGAAGGGCTGCTGAGACCTGCTTCAGAAGGACCGATTTGGCGACCGGCGGAACAACAAAAAACCCTATAAGAGAAAAGAGAACAAAAAGGCCAACGGCCCACAGGGCTATCTTTTTCAGCACTCGGCTGCGTCTTCTTTTTTCTTCCATGGCCTTATATACATTGTATCACCACTTTTTTCTTTTGCGCAACTTTTTCACTGCATTGACAAAAAAAGCTGTTCTGTGATACAGGTTTGGAGGGGCATAAAACAAAAGGAGGTTGGTATGTTGAAAAAGGGTGTCCTGATCGTGATGGCTTTGGCAGCCGCACTGTTTTTGATAACTCCGGCCTTTGCAGCATATGAATTCTACGTGCTTCAGCTCAGCACGAAGGCAAAGGTGATGGACTGGAGGTCCGTTGAGAAATCTGCGCGCTCTGTGCCCGGCGTGGAGAAGGTAGAGATCAATAAGGAAAAGAACACTATTTCCATATTCTGCAAGGAGAAATGTACAAGCCAGATGCAGGAGAACATTGAAGGCAAGCTGAAAACAAAAGGGTTTCAGGGACAAAGGGTCGGCGGCATACAAAAGGTTTCCGGAGGGGCCTTTCCCAAAGTCGAAACGAAGAAAAGCCCGGCAGGGAAGATAAAATAAAATACCCGTAAGGCGTGAATCGTGAGGCGTGAGGGGTCAAACCCGGTGAAAGGTAAAATGCTTAGGTCAGATATATTATGCTCCTCCTATCGTAGAACGTCCGTCAGGCGCAAGAGGTTTAATCGTCTTACGATTTACGCCTTACGGGTTTATAGCTGAAAGCTGTTGGCTGAGAGCTGATAGCTAAACAAGGGGCCCTTATCAAACCGAAACATGGATACTGCATCAACTGCGACAACAGGCACGGCTGCAAATCGCAGACTCCCCCCTGTATCGCCGGGATGATGGAAAATGATATAAAAGGCATCACCGGGAAACAATACCTCATAGAAAGAAATGAGGCCAATAAATGCAGGGATTGCCCGTTCTTTCGTTCGTGCTGGAAGATGGAGGAATACAGGCGGCTTACGGGATGAGCATATGCGGTATGCTACAATAGATGTATGGCATCCTGTCGAGCATGGCGCACCCTGGCTTTTGCGTTATGCTTTGCCGGCATCCTTCTGGCAGACACTTCCACGATGAACAACCAATCGCCCTTGATCCCGGCCAGCCCCAAAAGGCTGCACACCGATGTAAAGGCGCTCACAGCGATCGACCCGCCGAGAAATTACCTTAACGTGGGATCCCTCAACAGGGCGGCGGCACATATCCGTGACGAATTCGAGAGGCTCGGCTGCGACCTTACGGTCCAGCCGTTTACGGTCAACGGCAAGGAATACAAGAACATCCTATGCTCCTTTGAAGGGGGCGGGGAGGAGCGGATCATCGTTGGAGCCCACTACGACGTGTATGGTCCCTATCCCGGTGCCGACGATAATGCGAGCGGCGTTGCGGGGCTCCTTGAGATCGGGAGGCTCCTCAACGAACTGAGGCCGCCGCTGAAGAAAAGGGTGGACCTCGTTGCCTACAGCCTTGAGGAACCGCCTTTTTTCCGAACACGCAAAATGGGCAGTTACGTTCATGCAAAATCACTTGCCAGCGCCAATGCCACAGTAAAGGTCATGATATGCCTTGAATCGATCGGGTACTTCTCGGAAGAACCGGATTCACAGCATTTTCCTTTTTTTGCCTTTCGCTGGTTCTTTCCCGACAAGGGGAACTTTATCGTTGTGGTCGGGAAATGGGGGCAGGGACGACCTGTCAAGGAGGTGCGCGACCTGATGTCGCAGGCCTCAGGGATCCACGTTGACTCTATCAATGCGCCGAGCCTCCTGCCGGGCATTGACCTTTCTGATCATAAAAATTACTGGAAGTTCGGCTATGATGCGGTCATGGTGACAGACTCGGCCTTTTACCGCAATCCACATTATCATATGCCGACAGATACGATCGGCACGCTGAACTTTGACTACATGGCAGAGGTTGTAAAGGGCGTCTACTGGGCGGTCGTGAACCTTTAAGGCGACGGGCAAGAGGTAAGGGGTGGTAAAGGATTGGCCGCTATGGATGTTGCCTGCGGGTAGTGCTCCGGAAGAAGAAGCGGCCTGCTTTATATACGGCGATGAAGCCGAAGATCACGATCAGCGCAATGCACAGGATGGGGACCACGATGGCTAAGGCCGCCGTGATGATCGCCCCGACAAGCTCGAGCGTTGCGATAAGAGGATTGCCCAGCCCCCCTGTCAGCAATGTCGATTTCGCACGGATGGCGCCCGTCGCGCCCTGAACAAAGCCGGCAATTCCGCCGCCGGCGATGATCGCCACTATCCATTTGAGATGGTAAGGCATGTCAATTATTACCGATGCCGTGGCAACGGCGCCAGCGATGATTGAGACAGGCGAGGCGATTGCGTCCAGAAGGTTATCGAGCCAGGGTATGTAATAGGCGAGTATCTCAAGGACCGTTGCGGTGCCGAATGTGATCGTCGCAGAATAGCCTCCTATCCATTCAAAGCCCGGCGTCACATGGAGGTATCCAAAGAGCACGGCAAGGTTCATAAGAAGCAGCGGAACGAATATCCTGAATCCGCATGCGGCGGCAAGCCCGATCCCGGTCATTATTCCGAACAATTCTTCCATATGTATCTCCGCTTCACAATTTTCAGGCAATTCCCGCTATTTTACAACAATTTTTTATCGGACTTTATTCTTGATTTTCCTCTGTAACAGGATTATTTTCTCAAAATCGGAGGAGATCATGAATATATTGCGATACAGGGCCGAGCCTCTTTCAGGTCTGCAAAAGGAACTTCTGTCGATGACCATCCTCGCTCTTTTTATCCTTTTTCCCGGTTGTGTGCTCGCCGATATTGCCGACCATATCGCTCAGTGCGCAGCGATCGGGAACGATATGGAACGATTGAAATGTTTCGACAGCCTTGCCGGGAGGGGCTCCGCAAAAAAGCCTGCTGCCGCGCTGCCTGCAAAAAACGATAAGCCGCGGCAAGCAGAGGCGGCGGCAACGGTACCGCCTGCCGACGAGAAACAACCGGCGCCGTCTGTCATGTCCAGGCACTGGGAACTGGATCCTGCAAGCCGGGAAAAGGCCCCCGTGATCAGGGCGCACAGGCCCAATTACCTGCTGCCCGCCGCCTACGTTTCATCGCCGAACAAGGATACAAGCCTTGACGTTGATCCCGACGCAAGGGCGCAGAATAACGAGGCAAAGTTTCAGCTCAGCTTCAAGGTAAAGCTCTGGGAAGACGTCGCCGGCAAAGATATGGACCTGTGGTTCGCCTACACGCAGCTTGCTTTCTGGCAGCTTTACAACTCTACTTTTTCTTCGCCCTTCCGCGAAACGAACTACGAGCCGGAGGTCCTCCTGAACTTTCGCACCGATTACGATGTTCTCGGGTTAAAGGGGCGCATCGTCAACCTGGGCATCAACCATCAGTCCAACGGCCGTGCAAAGCCGCTTTCGCGGAGCTGGAACCGGATCGTAGCGAACTTTGGATTTGAGCGGAACAACTTCAACCTTCTCCTGAAGACATGGTACAGAATACCCGAGAACGAACAGGATGACGACAACCCCGATATCGACAAATACCTTGGCTATGGAGAAATATGGGGATATTATTACGTGAACAAGCACAGGCTCGCGGCCATGTGGCGCAACAACCTCAGGCCCGGCGACAACAGGGGCGCCGTGCAGCTTGACTGGAGCTTCCCCCTCCCTTTCATACACAACGAGCGGCTCAGCGGGTATATCCAGTATTTCAACGGTTACGGGGAAAGCCTGCTTGATTACAACGCTAACGTAAACCGGATAGGGATCGGCATCATGCTTACGGACTGGCATTAAATTTTATCATAAGGAGGGTCATAGACATGCACAGAATAGCGGTCATCCCCGGTGATGGCATAGGCAAAGAGGTCGTACCCGAAGGCATTCGCGTGCTTGATGCCGCAGGAAAGCGCTTTGGCATCCAATTCCAATGGGAGTATTTTTCATGGGGCTGCGAATACTATGCCGCGCACGGCGAGATGATGCCTCCGGACGGGTTGGACATGCTCCGGGGATTCGAGGCGATCTACCTCGGCGCCGTCGGACATCCGGAAGTGCCGGACCATGTATCGCTCTGGGGGCTGCTCATCCCTATACGCAGGACGTTTCGCCAGTATATCAACCTGAGGCCGGTCCGGCTGCTCAAGGGCATCGAGAGCCCGCTCAGAGACAAGAGGCCGAACGACATAGACCTGTGCGTGGTAAGGGAGAACAACGAGGGGGAGTATTCCAACGTCGGGGGGAGGATGTATGCGGGGACCGGGCAGGAGATGGCCGTCCAGGCATCGATCTTTACCCGCACGGGCGTTGAAAAGGTAATACGCTTTGCCTTTGAGCTTGCGGCAAAAAGGCCGAAGCGGCACCTCACGTCAGCGACAAAATCAAACGGCATCGTCTTTACCATGCCCTACTGGGACGAGATATTCCGGGATATCGCAAAAGGGTATCCCCAGGTTAAAGCCGACCAGTACCACATCGACGGGCTTGCTGCGGCGCTCGTGCTCAAGCCTGAACGATTCGACGTTCTCGTCGGCAGCAACCTCTTTGGGGATATCCTCTCGGACCTGGCCCCTGCCCTTGCAGGCAGCCTGGGGATAGCGCCATCGGGAAACCTCAACCCCGAGAAGGAATTTCCGTCCATGTTCGAGCCTGTTCACGGTTCTGCGCCCGACATTGCAGGACAGGGCATTGCAAACCCGATCGGGCAGATATGGTCAGGCGCCATGATGCTCGAACACTTTGGCTACCCTGAGGCGGCAAAGATGGTCGAAGACGCCATAGAGGCAATACTGGAAGGGAAAAAGATACGCACGCCCGATCTCGGCGGGAGCTCTACCACGGAAGAGGTGGGAAGGGCTGTGGCAGAATATATCCTGCGCAGCACCCGATAGGCGTAAGGCGCGAGGGGAATTGAAGAGCAGAAGGTAAGAGGGTGAGAAGGTAAGAAGAGCAGAAAACAGAGTACCACGAACGGGATACAACGAGAAAGGCGGCTTACAGTTCATGGCTCATATCACTTTTCACGTTATCAGCGGTCGGCCGACAGCTTTTCTTCAGCTGCATTGTTCAACGGCATATCTAAAAAGCGGGACAGCTGTTCCGATGCCTTGCGGGCGCCTTCATAGTCAGCGGGAGACGGGATGTAGAACGGAGCGGTATTACCGGAACCGACAAGGTGTACTATGCAGGTATCGCCTGTATTTTTATCTCCGGCATGAATATCCAGAAGGATGTATTCAAATGCATCAAGGCGGTATTCAGTCCTTTTCACAGGGGCTAAAACCCCCCACCACCTTGCTACGGTGCGGTCCCTGCGGTTGATCGTGACCCCGCTTCTCCCGAATACGAGGGCGGCGCCCGCGATCGTAAAAACAAAACCCAGAGGCAGCAACAGGGCAAGGACAATCGGCCTCTCTTCCAAATGCACAGGGACGATATCAAAGGGGATCTGCAGTACAAAAAGCCCTGCGAGCAAAAACGGCAAACCAAATGCCGACAAATAAGCGCCACCTCTTTTCATTTCGAGGATATCCGGGTCGCGAGTCTGCAAAAAATAGTTTTTAGGCATTGTCACCTTGTTGTCCTCACCCCTTGCGCCTCAACTGCAGGCTATGCAGCCGTATTGTCAATGACATGGCCGATGATCGGCTGCAGCGAAGGATTGAGATTCTCTATCCTGACGGCAATATCCGGGTGCGCCTTCCTGAAGACCCTGAATATCTCATCGGCAAAACCCTGGCCTATTGATCTGACGCCGAGAAAATCGATGATGATCTCTTTGAACTTATCAAGGCCATTCAGCATACGTCTTGCCTCCGAGCGCGAGATAAGCTCCTTGTGGTACAGCTTTACAAAAACCCTTGTTTTTTCAAAACGGTGTTCGTACTCTGCCGGCGCGTAGAGGTTAAAGATGTCTTCAAGCTTTCTTTTTGAGTTGCGGCTTATGCGGAAAGACATCTCCGTACCTTTCGTTAATCTTCTCGCCATCACGAACACGTCTTTCGCCCTGTTGTCAAAAACAAGTTCTGCCCTGTGCGACTGGAAGGCAACGAGATCGCCTGATTTTGACGTAAAGAAAACGCCTTCGCCCGTGTGCTTTTCCTGCATCGTTGTTGTTTTTCCCTTCAGAAGTTCTCTCACTGCAGCCGATTCATCCGGGAGACCGAGCTTTTTAAAAACGGAATAGAATATCCCTATGCCGTAATCCTTGATCTTGAATCCGCAGTTATAGGCATTCACAAAAAATTCAATATCGCCGATCTTTGACTCGGAGTGTTCGATAGCGTTGTTCATCATCTCGGTAAAGGCATACCGTACGACGTTGAAGACGTTCTGGGAAAGGCTTTTCTTCAATTGCAAGTTCGAATCGCACTCATTAAATACGACGTATTCCTCGAGCCCTTCAAGCGCATACCGCCTCTTGAACCTCTGTGATGTATCTTTCTTGTCTGTTGAGCCGTATACCGAGTAGATCGTTCCCTTCGTGGTGCCTTCTTTGCGCACCTTCCCGTTCTCGATAAGGCCTTTCAGGTGCTTATTGATGGCCTGCCTCGATACCCCGAAAGCCTCGGTAAGCTCCCGCCCCGATGCTAGCTGTCTTGCTTTTAGATATTTCAGCAGGCTTTTTTTCGTGACCATCTGACCATTATACAACTATTGTCAACCATATTGTCAACCCATAATATATTTTATTGTCAACCAAGACATGGGGAGATATGAAAAACCGTATCACGAACTGGAGCATTCTTGTTTTATCTGTAGTATTAAGGAGCGGTATATGGTATAAACAAACAAGTTCATTGCGAACAGTCCTTAGCGAACGCCGCGGGCAAGAGAGGGGGTAAAGGGCATCCGCTTGCGGTTTCACCTGCACTGCTGAGATAGTTTTACCTGCCCAAGCATTAGAAAGATAACAGCTTCAGGATCTCCGGAACAGCAGCAACGGAGGAGGATAAATATCGAAAAAAATATGGAACAGATAAAATAGGGAGGAATAGTGTTAATAGGAAAGATCACAAGAAACGGGAAGAAACAAAGGCTGCTGGTAACGATAGAGGATAATAAAGGGACCAAGGTCATTGATGTGCGAGCATATAATATCATTAACGATGGAGAATTGATACCCACCCAGGAGGGTATTTTTCTGCCGCCGGATACAATAGAAGCCCTTATAGGACTTTTGCGGGAGGCACAAAAAAGACTGGGGGCGACGCAAGCCCCGGCATGAAGCCAGCGAAGAGCTGAGAGCACAATGCCGCTGACGACTTCTTTAGCTATCAGCTATCAGCTTTCAGCCATCAGCTTAAAGCCTTTTTGTTTTAGCTGACTGCTGTATGCTGACCGCTGGTTTACAGAGGGG
>JAKQBZ010000216.1 GCA_029559435.1 Deltaproteobacteria bacterium
TCATCAGCCTCGGCTGCCCTAAAAATCTTGTTGAATCGGAATATATCAGCCACAGCCTTGAACAGGCGGGACATATCCTGACCGATGACGGAGATGCCGTTATAATAAATACCTGCGCCTTTATCGCCGACGCGGTGGCAGAATCGATAGAGGCTATCCTTGAAGGGGCGCGCAGGGGAGGCAGGAAGGTGGTCGTGACGGGCTGCCTTGTCGAGCGGTATGGGGAAAAGCTGAAGGAACTCCTGCCCGAGGTTGACCTCTTTATCGGACGGAACTGGTATGACAATATTGACGCGCTCATCGAAAAGAAAGGTTTTTTCATAAGGAAAGGCTCGTTCGCAGAGACATTCCCGAGGAAGGTGCTGACGAACAAACCCACCGCGTACCTCAAGATACAGGAGGGCTGTGATAACCGGTGCAGTTACTGCACAGTCCCTGCTATCCGGGGAGGCTTGAGGAGCAGAAGCCCCGAAGATATCAAAAGGGAGCTCGAGTGGCTCATCGAAAATGGCTACCGGGAGATAAACATCATTGGCCAGGATATCACCTCCTACGGGAAGCATTCAGGGACCTCATTAAAACTTTTGCTTCAAGATCTTCTCGAAACAGACGGCGCTCATCTCCTGAGGCTTCTCTACATGCACCCGAAAGGGATCGATGATGAACTGATCGATCTGATCGCGCATTCCGACAAGGTGATCCCTTATATGGACGTTCCGATACAGCACTCCGAGGACAGGATGCTCGGGCTCATGAGGAGAGGGTATACGAAAGATGATATCGCGCGATTGCTTGCAAAGATTCGCGGCAGGATATCAGATGCTGTGCTGAGGACCACGGTCATCGTCGGCTTTCCCGGAGAGACAGAGGATGAGTTCCAGGGCCTCCTTGACTTCATCGGGCAGGAGGAGTTCGACATGCTCGGCGCCTTCATGTATTCCAGGGAGGAAGGGACGCCGGCGTACCGCCTCCGCGGACACATCGGGAAAAGAGTGAAGCAGGCCCGCTACAACGCTGTTATGAAGGTGCAGAAAGAGATATCCCGTCGACGTTTGAAAAGGCTTGAAGGAAAAACCATGGAAGTTGTTGTCGAAGAAAAAGAGGAGGCTTCAACGGTCGGGCGGCTCATCATACAGGCGCCGGACATCGACGGCATCGCCTTCATCAGAGGCGAATGCAGCGCCGGCGAGATAAGGGAAGGGAAAATAGTGAAAACCCTCGATTATGATGTTATAGTAGAAGTGTAAAATACAGCAGTGGGCAAGGAGTTCATCGCGCTTACGCATATTTGCATGAGCGCATCCACGTCTTATGAGCTATAAGCCAAATTCAGGAGTAAAGCATGGAACCAATCAATGAGCTGATCCATATCAGGCGGGAGAAAGAAAAAGGGTTGCGCGATCTCGGCATTGAAACCTATCCTCAGGACCGGGGGCCCTATGCAACAACAGAGGAAGTGGAGAAACGGTTCGGGGACGTTCCGCACGATGAGTTGGAAAAGGGCGAAGAGCGCCTTTCTGTCGCGGGGAGGATCATGGCATTCAGGGATTTCGGCAAGAGCGCCTTTATGCATATCCAGGACAGGAAAGGAAGGCTCCAGGTCTACGTGAGGAAGGACGTCCTCAAAACCCCCGGCTACGACGTGTTCAAGAAGTTTGATATCTGCGACATCGTGGGCGTCCGCGGAAAGGCCTTCAAGACAAAGACCGGCGAGCTGACGATACTCGCGGAGGAGATGAAGCTCCTCACCAAATCGCTCAGGCCGCTTCCTGAAAAATGGCACGGCCTAAAGGATGTCGAGGAACGGTACAGGAAGAGATACCTTGATCTCATCGTCAACGAAAAGGTCAGGGAGGTCTTTACAAAAAGGGCAAGGATCATCGAATTCATCAGGAGGTATTTTATAGCAAGGGACTTCATCGAGGTCGAGACGCCGATGATGCACGTGATCCCCGGCGGCGCTGTCGCAAAGCCTTTCATCACACACCACAATGCCCTTGGGATGGACCTCTTTTTAAGGATAGCCCCGGAGCTCTATCTGAAAAGGCTTGTTGTAGGCGGTTTTGAAAGGGTATTCGAGATAAACAGGAACTTCCGGAACGAAGGCATATCGGTGAGGCATAACCCTGAGTTCACGATGCTTGAGTTCTACATGGCCTACGCGACGTATGAGGACCTGATGGCCCTCACGGAAGAAATGGTGTCGTCGCTCGTCCATGAGCTTTTCGGGAGCTATACCGTAACATATAACGGGCAGGAGATAGATTTTTCAACGCCGTGGCGCAGGATGACCATGGAGGAGGCGCTGCGGGAGTTCGGCGATTTCGACCTCTCCCTCATAAGCGATGCGGGAAGGCTCGCCTCTTTTGCCAAGGACCTGGAGATAGAGGGCGTGGAGAAGGACACGAAGGGCAAGCTGATCACTAAGATCTTTGAGGAGCTCTGCGAAAAGAAGCTTGTACAGCCCACGTTCATCACGCACTACCCGGTAGAGGTATCGCCGCTTGCAAAGCGGAGCACGGAGCACCCGGAGATCACCGAGAGGTTTGAGCTTTACATATCGGGCATGGAGATAGCGAACGGGTTCAACGAGCTCAATGACCCCGCTGATCAGAAGGAGAGATTCCTCGAGCAGATAAAAGACAAGGAAGAGGGAGTCATGATGGACGAGGATTACATAACTGCCCTTGAGTATGGCCTTCCCCCGACTGCCGGAGAGGGCATAGGGATCGACCGGCTCACGATGCTCCTCACGGACAGCCCTTCGATACGGGAGGTAATATTCTTCCCGCTTTTGAGACCATGAGGAAAGGCAGCTATCAGCTGTCAGCCATCAGCGATCAGCTTGAAACGGAACCTAAAAATGCCTTTGCTGATAGCTGATAGCTTATTTGAAACCATGAAATACGAAACAACGATAGGGTTGAGGTACCTCCGGTCGAAGCGAAAAGAGGCGTTCATATCCTTTACCACATGGATATCCATCGTCGGCATCGCCATA
>JAKQBZ010000234.1 GCA_029559435.1 Deltaproteobacteria bacterium
GATTAAATCGCAAACCCCGGCACAACCGCACATCGTGTCCACCGATACGATCATCCCGCAGATACCACATTCGTACTTGGTGCCCTTTTTCACGGATGATCTTGCTGCCGGTTTCTTTGCTGCCGGTTTCGCTTTTACAGCAGATTTCTTTGCTACCGGCTTTGCCTTGGCAGCTGGTTTCCTGGTTGCCATTTATTTCCTCCTTACGGATTTTACTTCGCAGCTATTTTTTTGCTGCCTTCTTTGGTGCTGCTTTCTTTGCTGCCGGTTTCTTTGCTGCTGCCTTCTTTGGTGCTGCTTTCTTTGTCGCCATTCATTACCTCCTAAAATATTTTTTGTGTTTCTTTTTTTATTGTATATGAATTAAATATTCTGTCAAGTAAGAATTTGCTAAATTCGCTCTCTGTCAATATTTTTTTTATCGTTTCAATTTTTGAAAATATTTTATTACGGGGTGCACAATAAAAATAAACGCCCGGATTATGTGGTTCCTGGCCAAATACAGCCCGAACGTCAATATAATGCTTATAATAAGCAAAGTAAAAAATGCCTGATACTTCCCATCCTTTACTGCGCTTCCCTGCAATGTAAGCATAAGCGTACCCGGCAATCTTCCGAAGACGTTCATCAGTATAAAGTCGATGATCCGCATACGGGTCAACCCAAGCAGGTAGCAGAGAGAATCCTTGGGGAAGCCGGGGATGAGAAAAAATATAAATGTTATGTAGAGGCCCTTATGGGTAACAAAAAAATTAAATTTATCAATATAATGCTTCTTGACGATCTTCTCTACGAACTTAATGCCGAACGTACGCGCAATACCGAATGCCGTAAGAGAGCCGACCGTGAGGCCGACTGTCGAGAGGATCACGCCCGATACATTGCCGAATAAAAAGCCGCCGACGAAACCGGTTACCTCGCCTGGCACAGGAGCGAATACAACCTGCAGTGACTGAACCAGGATAAAGATAGGCGCTGCATACGGACCGAATGAAGCGATAAAGATTCTCAGCTTTTTAAAATCGAAAAAGAATCTGTAGTATGCAAAGACGTCCCTCCACGCACCTTCATGGTAAACGTAGAACATGAGGATGATGAGCACCAGGATCGAGATCCAGAGGACTGCGCGCAAGATTAATGACAGCTTGCCGGAGTTGACGATGGATTGTTTATTCAAGTTTGGATCGCGACGGTTCTGAGAACTTCGTCGACTGTCGTTAAACCGTCTTCAAGAAGTATCAGGCAGTAGTCTTTAAGGGTCTTCATGCCGGCTCCGATAGCTGCCTGGCGTATGGCACTCGTCTCGGCGCCCTCCGCGATCAGGTGCCGTACCTCTTCGCCCACCATGAGCACTTCATAAACGCCGACCCTGCCTTTGTAGCCCGTGTTGCCGCAGACGTCGCATCCCTTTCCTTTGTATAGCGATATGCCTTCAGGGAGGCCAAGATATTTTGCGATGATAGGATCCGGCTCATATTTCTCTTTGCACTTCGAGCATATCCTCCTTACGAGCCTCTGGGCGACAATACCGATAATGGAGGTTGATGTGAGGAACGGCTCTATGCCCATTTCCGACAATCGCATGAAGGTTGCGGGCGCGTCGTTCGCGTGGAGCGTTGTAAAAACAAGGTGGCCCGTGAGAGCAGCCTCCACGGCTATTTTGGCAGTCTCTTTATCCCTTGTCTCTCCAACGAGGATCACGTCGGGGTCCTGCCTCAGGAAAGCCCTCAATACCCTGGCAAAATCAAGCCCGATATCCGCATTGACCTGCACCTGGTTGATCCCTGCAAGGTCGTACTCGATCGGGTCCTCTACCGTCGATATATTTACATCAACGGTGTTGATCTCTGCGAGCGAGCTGTAGAGCGTCGTGCTTTTCCCGGAGCCGGTAGGGCCCGTAACGTAGATGATCCCATAGGGCCTTTTGATCATCTCCCTCACAAGGTCCAGGGTGCCCGGATGGCTGACCAATTTATCCAGGCCCATGGTGGTGTTGCTTTTGTCGAGGATACGGGTACAGATCTTCTCTCCAAATTTTGTCGGCACCGAGGAAACCCGGAAGTCGACTGACTTGCTCCCCAATTTTATTGTTATCCTGCCGTCCTGCGGCAATCTCCTCTCGGTGATATCGAGCTTGGAGATGATCTTGACCCTGCTGATGAGGGGAAGCTGTACCTTCTTAGGCAACATCATCTCTTCTCTGAGGACACCGTCAATCCGGTAACGTACACGCAACGCCTTTTCCATCGGCTCGATATGGATATCGCTTGCGCCCTTTTTTAAGGCAGCGGCAATGATATTGTTCGTAAGGCGTATGATCGGCGCCCCCTCTGCCTCCCTCGCAAGGTCTGTAATGCCTGCCTCGTCCTCGTCGGCGTCTTCGAACTCAGCGTCCTTCATGATATCGGCTTGGACGTGGTCCATGGAATCAAGGAGCTGGTCAAGGTTTATTTCAGGCTCTTCCTTCTTTTCCTTCTTGGTAAGCTCGACGTACTCAGTCTCCATGAACTTCTTGAAATCATCCGCCGAGACTATTACGGGGTCAATGGCCCTTCCCTTGATGAACTTCCGCGCCTCATCGAGCGCCATAAGGTCATTAGGGTTTACCATTGCGAGCGTCAGCGTGTTGCTCGAATAGGACGTGGGGAGCATCTTGTATTTCATAATAAGCTGATGAGGAATGATCGTTATCACGTCCTTATCCAGCTTCAGCGTCTTCAGGGAGACGACGCCGAGGCCGTCCCTGGTGTTCATCTCCTCGATCCTGGCCGCGACGATCTTGTTGAGAGAGAGTGAAAGCGTAGGGTGTTCCGTCAGGAGGGCCTCAAAATCCTTTTTCTCGAGGACAAACACCTCTGTCGCCTGGATAGCCATGACCGTAGCAGTCCTCGGCTTGCCCGTTAGAAGCGCCATCTCGCCGAAGCAGGCGCCGCTGTCGAGGGTCGCTATTGTGAGGTCAACGCCAAGCGAAGGCTCCTGCTTCCTGATCTCCACCTTGCCTGATTTTATAACGAACATTGAATCGCCCGAAGCGCCCTCGCGGACGATGGCGGTGTTCGGAGGATATATCCTCTCTTTTAGCCTTTTTGAAAGCTCCTCGAGCTCCGGGTCCCCGAGGGCCTTAAATATCTCTGTATTCTTTAACGATGTTACTTTATCTATAGGAGGGCTCATTTTCCAAACCTTCTGTTTCTATCCTGGTAACTCCTGATAGCCCTTAAAAAATCTATCTTTCTAAAGGCCGGCCACAGGGCATCGCAGAAGTAGAATTCACTGTACGCGCTCTGCCATAGTAAAAAACCGCTCAACCGCACCTCCCCGCTTGTCCTTATTATAAGGTCAGGGTCAGGGATTCCGCAAGTGTAGAGATGGGCTGCAATGTCGTCACTGGTAATATTATTAGCCACCTCTTCAATATTTTCAACGTTCTTGCACCGGATCGCCTCCTTGACAGCCTCGACGATCTCTTCTCGCCCGCCGTAGCCAACCGCAATATTCAGTATATGATTATTGTTGCGCATCGTCAACTCTTCGGCCCTCTTTATTGCATCTTTCAAACGATCCGGCAGCATCTCTATCTTTCCAAGTGCGTGTATCCTGAATCCATTTCTTTTAACGATCTGGTTCTTTGACAGCTCATCGATCTTTTCCTCGATCACCTTTAGGAGCGCTTCAACCTCTCCCCTGTCCCGCTGGATATTCTCCGTTGACAACACCCATATGGTAACGATCTTGATGTCAAATTCCGCGCACCATTTCAGGACATCGTCAAGCTTCCTTGCCCCTTCTATATGGCCCATGGTGATATCGTCGAACCCCATCTCTTTCGCATACCGCCTGTTCCCGTCGAGTATGAGGCCTACATGAAGAGGAAGCTTTCCCTTCTTCACCTCTTTTTCGAGGAGCTTTTCGTATGAATAATAGAGTATCCTCTTGATCAACACATAAAATTATAATGTATATTTAGAAAAATATTAACACTTTTTTCAAGCAGTCCCTGAAAGATTAAGAAAACGGGGTGGAAAAAGCCGCAGCCTCCAGGTCAGTTTTGGCCGTCTAAGCGCTCATCGCCGATAGCTGCCGTATGGATTTTGTCCTTGAGGAAAGGGTTTTGACGGCATCCTTGAGGCCGTCGATCGTGAGCTCGTACATCGGGAATATCTTTCCGATCGTATCCACGGTATAGTGGCCCCAGAAATTCATGTGCGTCGGGTTCAGCCATACCGAATGGGGGAAGTGCTCTTTGATCCTCAGGAGCCACTCGAGCGACGGCTTGTCGTTCGTATAAAAATAATCGATGCACCCGTTGATGTCGAAGAGCTCCGAATAGGCCATGCTTGCGTCACCCACGATGACAACCTTGTAGCCCTTGTGGAAATTGGAAAAGAGCTTTTCCGTAGGTACCTTTTTATAGTTCTGAATGTCTTCGTAAATGTCCTGGTAAATGGTGTTGTGGAAGAAGTAGTACCTGAACTCTTTAAAGTGCTCCATCTGCGATGCAGCCGAGAAGAGCCTTTCACAAAGTTCAGTGTAGGGAAGCATTGACCCGCCTGTGTCCATGAGGAGGATGAGCCTGACAGAATTTTCCCGTGACCTGTTAAAGACAAGCTCGATCTCTCCGCCTTCTTTCGCGGTCTTGTCGATCGTCTCGTCTATATCGAGCTCTTCCTCCAATCCTTCCCTCTTGAGCTCCCTCAATTTCTTCAGCGCCATCTTTGTCTGCCGCACGTCGAGAATGATGTCGTTCCGGTAGTTCCTGAACCTCCTCTCGCTTGCGACCTTTGCGGCCGACTGCATCCCTGACTCACCGCCGACCCGGATACCTCCCGGATGAAACCCGTAGGCGCCAAAGGGCGATGTGCCGCCTGTGCCTATCCACTTGCCTCCGCCGTCGTGCCTTTCCTTCTGTTCTTTCAGCCTTTCCCTGAACTGGCGCATCAGCTCGTCCATGTCGTGGGTATTCCTGAACTCCTGTATCTGCCTCTGCAGTTCCGCCATTTCTTCAGGGCTTAGCTTTGGAAGCCTGTGGAGGGGGTTCTCAAGCCATTCCATTACCTTGTCAAGCTCAAGGTTCTCTGTCTTGATGCCGCCGAAATATTCCTGAAAGGCAAGGTCAAAGGCATCGTAGTAGGCCTCGCTCTTGACGAGAAAGGCCCTTCCCAGGTAGTAGAGGTGGTTGAGGCTTGATTGAAAGTACCCGTTATAGAGCGCCTCCATAAATGACATCCATTCTGTAATGGAAACGGGCACGCCCTTTTTTCGCAGTGTATAGAAAAAGTCAATAAACATACGCTAAAACCTTCTTTTAAATCCAAACCCGCCCTGTGCGTTTGAAAGCTTGATGAACCTGTCCGTGTCCTGCTCGTTCTTAAGCAGCGTGCCGAGGAAGGGGATCTCTGAACCGATCTTTTCCAGGTGGATCCCGCCCAGGGAAAGCGCCTTGATCCAGTCGAGCAGCTCGCTCGTCGATGGTTTCTTCCTGAGCCCATCCATTTCGCGGATCCAGTAAAACTTCTTGAGGGCCTCTTTGACGAGCTTGTTCTCGATGTCAGGGTAATGGACCTTGACAATCCTCTCCATCATCTCATCATCGGGGAACTCTATATAGTAGAACAGGCATCTCCGCAGGAATGCGTCGGGCAGCTCCTTCTCTGAGTTGCTCGTAATTATAACAATGGGGCGGTGCCTGGCGACAACTTCTTCGTCAAGCTCGTGTATGTGGAACGACATCTCGTCAAGCTCATTGAGCAGGTCGTTGGGGAATTCGATGTCCGCCTTGTCGATCTCGTCTATAAGAAGAACCAGCTGCTCTTCGCTTTTGAAGGACTGGCCCAACCGCCCAAGCTTGATATATTGTCTGATGTCGCTGATGTCCTTGTCTTTAAACCGTGCATCGTTAAGCCTCTGAACGGTATCGTATACGTAAAGTCCATCTTTTGCCTTTGTTGTGGATTTGATGTTCCATATTAAAAGTTTTTTGTTAAGGGCACGGGAAATGCTGTGCGCCAGTAGCGTTTTACCTGTCCCTGGTTCGCCTTTTACTACAAGCGGTTTTCCCAGGGCGACAGAGACATTGACAATTTCCATAAGCGGTTTGGAAGCTATATAGTCATCGCTTCCCCTGTAACCCTGTGTCGCATTGGCCATTATTGGTCCTCCTTGAGAATAGTGAAAAATATCACTAATAGTATAAGGCTTTTAGGCGTTAAAGTCAATCATGCCACAACTTACGGCGAACCTGACGGCCTGGATAGACGAAACAAAAGAATTTTCTTGACAAACGCCCCGCTTTCCTTTTAAATGTTCGTACTATGCAGAGATCATCCGTGAATTCCTTCTTTTATTTTTATTATTTTACCAGCTTGCGCCCATGATCTCTTTGCTCTGAGAAAGCAAAAGCCATGGGTGCAAAAACCCATGGCTTTTTAGTGTGTAAGCCATGGGGTTGACCCATGGCTTTTTTATTATAAGGAGGACATATGATCATTTCGAAAAAATTACACAAGTTGATCGCTGACCAGGAAGGCTGGACCCGCAGGATGTTCGAAGAGGGGATCAAGATCAAAAAACAATATGGGGAAGACAACGTCTATGACTTCTCCCTCGGCAACCCCGATACCGAACCGCCGAAAGACCTCCAAAAAACACTTGCCGAGACGCTCATTCACCCTGAAAGGGGGATGCACAGATACATGACGAACAGCGGCTACGAAGAGGTGAGGAACGAGATAGCAGGATACCTCCGTGAATTATATGGCCTTCCTTTCGGTTCTTCCCAGGTTTTCATGACAACGGGATGCGCCGGCGGGCTCAATATACTTCTGAAAAGCATATTAAATAAAGGAGATGAGGTGCTCGTACCGTCTCCCTTCTTTTGGGAATTTAAAAACTACATAGACAATCACGGCGGCGTTATAAAACTGGTAAAGTCAAAAGAGGACTTTCAGCTCGACATAGACCGAATTGAACGGGCGATCACCGCAAAGACGAAGGTTGTCCTCCTCAACAGCCCCAACAATCCCACGGGCGCCGTCTATAACGAGAAGAGCCTGAAAGGACTTGCAGGAGTTCTGAAACAAAAGAGGCAGGAAGGCCAGGAGATCTATATCATCGCCGACGATGCCTACCGGAAAATAGTATATAATGGCATCAAGCTGCCAAACCTGTTCAAGCTGTACGACCTTGTCATGGCCGTCACATCCCACTCAAAAGACCTTGCCCTTCCAGGGGAGCGCATAGGCTACATTGCCATTTCCCCCCGCATCAAGGAACGCGATCTTCTGGTTTCGGCGCTTATGATCTCCATGAGGACCCTTGGTTTTGTCAACGCGCCGGCGCTCTTCCAGAGGGTTGTAGGAAAATTTCAGAGGACTTCCGTCAGTATCGATGATTATCAGGAAAAGAGGGATGCCCTCTACGAAATACTTATGGAGGCCGGCTTTGAATGCGTAAAGCCGATGGGCGCCTTCTATATGTTCCCAAAATCCCCGATCCCCGATGAGCTTGAATTTGTCAGGGCGCTCCAGCGGGAAGAGCGGATCATGGTGGTTCCTGGAAGGGGTTTCGGAAAAAAAGGGTACTTCAGGATAGCGTACTGCGTCCCCCTCGCGACCATCCTCAAAAGCAGGGACGGGTTCATCCGGATCGGGAAAAAATTCATTCAGAGGTGAAAGATGGGCATTTCAAAAAATATCAGCAAATCGATGAAAGACTCCTCGTGGATAAGGGCAATGTTCGAGGAAGGGGAGAGGCTGAAAAAACAGTTCGGCCCGGAGAACATACTCGACTTTACCCTCGGCAACCCTGTCGCGGAGCCGCCGGATAAGCTGAAAGAAGAACTGGTACATATCGCCTCTTTAAAAATAAAGGGCATGCACCGCTACATGACTAACAGCGGCTACGAAGAGGTGAGGGCGGATATAGCAAAATTCTACGAAGAACGGTCAAGGCTGCCCTTTACGAAAGACCACATCATCATGACCGTTGGAGCTGCAGGGGGCATCAACGTCGCGCTGAAGGCCCTCCTTGATCCCGGCAACGAGGTGATCGTTCCTAATCCGTATTTTGTGGAATTCAGGTTCTATATAGAAAATCACGGGGGGTCAATGAGGCTCGTTGACACTTTGGACGACTTTCACCTCGACATTGAAAAGATTGAAAAGGCGATCAACAGGAAGACAAAGGCGATCATCATCAATTCCCCGCACAATCCGACAGGCGTTGTCTATAACGAAGAGGAATTGAAGGCCCTTGCAGCGCTTCTCCGGGAACGGAGAGAAAAGGGGCAGAGGATATTCATCCTCGCCGACGAGGCATACAGGAAGATCATCTACAACGGCACCGTCCTGCCAGACCTTTTCAATATCTACGAAGACACGATCGTCATCACATGCCACTCAAAAGACCTCGCGCTTCCCGGGGAGCGGATAGGCCATATCGCCGCTTCGCCCCATATAAAGAATCTGAGGCCTCTTTTGGACGCCATGATATTCGCAAACAGGATACTCGGCTTCATCAATGCCCCGGCGCTCATGCAGAGACTTGTTCAAAAGTTCCAGAGAAACAGCGTTGATATCATGGACTACCAGCGAAAAAGGGACGCAATCTACAGGATCCTTGTCGAATCCGGATTCAATGTGACAAAACCCCTCGGGGCATTCTACATATTCCCGCAATCGCCGGTGCCCGATGATATCCAGTTCGTGAGGGCCCTCCAGCAGCACCACATCCTGGCCGTGCCGGGAATAGGCTTCGGGAAGCCTGGTTATTTCCGGTTGGCCTATTGTGTTGAGATGGACGTGATCGAAAGGTCGGAAAGGTATTTCAGGGATATAATACCGGCTGCACGATAACGCCTGTTGCCTGTTCCGCGCTGCCGGTTAGAGAAACCTCAGGATGGCGGCAGTATCGATATTCTTCTCAAATGCATCGGCAAGGCGTTCCCTGTCCATCCTTTTTTCCGCAACACCCGCCAAATGTGGAAAAACGCCGAGAAATGGGGCGCAGAGATACCGCTTCAGCACGCCCGGATTTGTCTGTGAGGCAATATCGGCCTCATTGCCTGCATCGTTCAGGATTACGCCGGCGATGTCTATGCCCTTCGACTGCAGAAAGCGGCTCGTCAGGAGGGTGTGGTTTATCGTCCCGAGGCCAGGCCTCGACACGATGATGGTCGGCGCATTCCACCGGCTGATAAGGTCAGCATAAAAGAAGTCTTTTTTAATAGGCACCAAAACTCCGCCGGCGCCTTCAATAACAACAACATCGTGCATTTTCGAGAAACCCCGGTATATTCTGTCAATGCTATCGATGTCGATCGCGCGACCTTCCAGTTCTGCGGCAACTTCTGGCGCAAGGGGCGCTTCAAAGGCGTAAGGGGTTATTTTCTTCAGGCTGTCGGCGCTTCCTGACGCCTCTCTCAATAAGACCGAGTCCCGCGGCCCTGTGCCCTGTTCCCCTTTTGTCAACCCACTTTCAAAAGGCTTCATAACGCCAACATTCATGCCCCTCCGCAACGAGAGGAAGGCGCACAATCCCATTGATACAACCGTTTTGCCGATTCCCGTATCTGTTCCGGTTATAAAAAGGGGTTTCACTATCTCACAACTGTAGAGAGGAGGATCGCAATGCTTATAAAAAGGCAACCGCAGATTATCGCAAGGCCCGTATTCCCCTCTTCTGATATCTTTTTCTCAAAATCGGTGGAAAATGCAGCGCCGACGATCTTCAACATCACCAGCACAATAACCATATACACGGCTGAATAGATGCACATCTCTATTACACTGCCGAGAATTTTCCACATGGCCGGCCCTAATTAGAAAGGTAGTATACGAGATTGTCGAGGGCAGACGTGAAGAAGAGATTGCGAAGCTTCACGTTTTCAGGGGTTCTGACGGGCGAAGGTGAAAGATTAAGGATGCCCTTGATGTTTGCATCAACAAGCCAGTCCGCTACTTTTTGCGCCTCCTGGGGGGGCGTTGTAATAATCCCTATCTCTATGTTTCTTGCCTTTACTACCTCTTTTAACCTTTCGACATGGAGAATTTCAACGGGCCTCCCTACCCTTTCAGATATATGACCTATGACTCTTTCGGGCTGGACATCAAAGGCAGCCACTATCTTGTAATTCTGTTTCAGGAAATCCTTATAAACGAGCAGGGCGCTCCCCATGTTCCCGATGCCGACTACAGCAATTCTCCACTCCCTGTTGATCCCGAGTATCTCTTTGATATTTCTCTTCAGCTCTTTCACATTGTAGCCCATGCCCCTGATGCCGAATTCGCCGAAATAGGCAAAATCTTTCCTGACCTGTGCAGCATTGACATTACAGATATTCGCTATAAGCGCGCTCGATGCAACCCGCTCGTTCTTTGTTTCCAGATCTCCCAGGCATTTCAGATAATTTGAGAGGCGCCTTATGGTAGCTTCGGGGATCTTTGTATATTTCGCCATTTTTCTATTCCTTTTGAAGATTTTCTCTTTATTTATCATATATGTAACAATTAAAAGGGGCTTTTGCAAGAGAAATTATTATCAAGGATATCGCGGTGTTTTACAAGTTTTTACCGGAAATAGAACTATCAAGAGAAAAAATTAACAAGCTATCATAAACCAAGCACGAAATCCGAATATCTAAATCCCGAACAATATCTAAACTCAAATATCAAATATTTTAAGTGAATCCATATTGTTTGTGTTTTGAATTTTGAACATTTGAATTTGTTGAGTGCTTAGATATTCGGATTTAGGGTTTTATTTTCTATGAGCTATCAGCTATGAGCTATGCCGCTACAGCCCCAACACATCCTTCATCCCGTAAATCCCGGGCGGTTGCCGGACGATCCATTTCGCGGCCATCAATGCCCCCCGTGCAAAATTATCACGGGCATAGGCCCTGTGGGTGATCTCAAGCCGCTCGCCGATGCCGGCATACATCACCGTATGCTCACCGACGATGTCGCCGCCCCTCAAGCCAAGGATAGCGATTTCCTCATTCTTTCTTTCACCGGTCAAACCTTTTCTCCCGTAAACCTCTTCCCATTGCTTTCCTGCCTGGGCGCCCTTCACGATCTCCTTTAATTGCATCGCCGTCCCGCTGGGCGCATCCTTTTTCCAGCGATGGTGCATCTCAACGATCTCAATGTCGTAGCCATCCTGAAGGGTTTTCGACACCCTGTCAACGATATCGAACATAAGATTCATGCCTATGCTCATGTTGGGCGATACGACGGCCCTAACATCGCCCGATCCCCGGATCTGCCCGAGGGCATCCACGGGCAGCCCTGTTGTGCCTATGACAATACACTTCTGTTTTTCTCTGGCAAAAACGAAATTCTCTAATGTCGCATTGGGATCCGTAAAGTCGATGATCACATCGCACGCGTCAACAACCCCTGCAATACCATCGACAATAATTACATCGCCGGGAGCTTCCCCAACGATACGGCTTGCGGGTTGTCCTGCCATCGGATGTCCCTTTTTTTCAACAGCGCCTATTATCTGAAAGTCGTTATCGCCGGAGGCAAGCTTCAATATGGCGCCGCCCATCTTGCCGCATACCCCTGTTATTACCAGCTTAATCATAGCGCACTCCTTGTGATGTCTCTTGGCTCATGGCTGACAGCTCATAGCAAAATCAAGCACGAATTTCTAAGCACCAAATCCTAAACAATATCAAAATTTAAATATCAAATGTTCAAAACGAATTCATGCTGTTTGTGTTTTGTATTTTGAAAATTGGAACATTCGGATTTGTTTAGAATTTCGAAATTAGTATTTCGTGCTTGGTCTTGCCCTGAACTATGAGCCATGAACTCTTTCTCTACTCCCTCTTTAGCAGTCCCTTCTCCCTCAACAGCCCCTTCAGGTATTCGCTGTTCCTGTCGGTAAGCGGGCACAATGGCAATCTCAATTCCCTCTCGATCATACCCATATAATAGAGCGCTTCCTTGACCGGGATCGGGTTTGTCTCGATGAACATGCCCTGGAAAAACGGCATAAGCTCTGTGTGCAGGTCCCGCGCCTTCACGATGTCCCTATCTTCCATGAAGGCCCTGTAAAGCGCTTTCAATGCTTTCGGCATAATGTTGGAGATCACCGATATGACGCCAACCGCGCCAACGCTCATCATCGGCAGGAAAATGTTGTCGTCACCGGAAAGTATCGTGAAATTGCCGCCTGTTAATCTGTATATCTCTGAGACCTGCACAAGAGACCCCGACGCCTCCTTGATGCCAACGACATTAGGGATCTCAGCGATCTTTTTGATCGTCTCCGGCGTCATGTTGATGCCCGTTCGGCCCGGTATGTTGTAAAGGACAAGCGGTATATCGACGGCCCCGGCTATCTCTTTATAATGCCGGTAAAGACCTTCCTGTGTAGGCTTGTTGTAGTAAGGCGTTGTGAGAAGGCACGCGTCAGCGCCGAGCCTCTTCGCTCCCTCTGTCAGCTCTATCGCTTCTTTCGTGCTGTTTGAGCCTGTTCCTGCGATAACCGGGACCAAGCCTTTTGCATATTTCACCGTCAGCTCGATTACCCTCTCATGTTCTTCGTAAGAAAGCGTAGGCGCTTCTCCTGTCGTTCCGCAGGGAACAAGGCCGTCAACGCCCTCTTGCAGCTGAAACTCGATAAGGCTTCTCAACGCATCTTCATCAACCTTTTCATTTTTGAAAGGCGTTACCATGGCTGTGAAAACACCTTTTAAGTCCATATTAGCTCCTTTCTGATAGGTCAGCCTTACGCTGTCAGCGATCAGCCAGCCTGAACGCTGCCCGTTCACATCAACGCCTCTTCGTACAGCTTGCCTATGAATATGATCTTTGTGCCGCCTTCAAGGTAGACCTCTTCGTTTATATAAATCTTCAAAATTTCTCCACCACGCGTATGCACGTTGACAGGGCTTTTCACCTGGGACTTCCTGCTCAGGATAACCACGGAGGCGACCGCCCCCGTCCCGCACGCATACGTCTCTCCTTCAACGCCCCTCTCGTAGGTTCTCAGCTTTACGTTCTTCGTGTCGATGATCTCGACAAAGTTCACGTTTGTTCCTTTCTTGCCAAACATTTTGTGGTATCGTATCGAGCTCCCCAGCTCGTTTACCGAGATATAATCAATATCCTTCACCACCAGCACCGCGTGGGGCACTCCTGTGTCGACGCTGTTAATGAAAATTTCTTTGTCCTCGAGCTTGACCGGGTAATCGAGCTTCAGGTCCTTCGGGGTGGTAAGCTGAAGCTTCACCTTCGCGCCATTGACCTCTGCCTTGATGATACCGGCCATTGTTTCAAAGGTCATTTTCTCTCCGGCAATGCCTTTCGTTTTGGCAAAACGCGCCGCGCATCGTCCGCCGTTGCCGCACATCTCCGCCTCTGAGCCGTCAGCGTTAAAAAAACGCCAGCTAAAATTATTATCTTCCCTTGCCGCTTCGATAAGTATAACACCGTCGGCGCCGACTGAATGATGCTGCCTGCTTACCTTTTTTACGAATTCGCTAATGTTCCTGAATTTCTTGTAGACTTTTCCGTCGCGGTTGTCAATAAGGATAAAGTCGTTGCCGCTTGCGCTCATTTTGTAAAACTCTATCTCAGCCACTGCTTCACACCTCCAGAAAGTGCGGTACAGACTCGCCCCTCACAAGATCCCTGAGGGCCTCTCTTTTTCTTATAACATAAAACTCTCTGTCCTTTACAAGCACTTCGGCAACCCGCCTCCTGGCATTGTAGTTCGAAGACATGGAAAAACCGTATGCCCCGGCACCGAGGACCGCGAGGAGATCCCCGTTTTTGATTGGCGGTATTCTCCGGCCTCTTGCAAAAAAATCGCCGGATTCGCAAACAGGGCCCACAACGTCTACCCTTACGGCATCGCCTTTGCTTTCTTTCACCGGGACTATTTCGTGGTACGCATCGTAGAGTGCGGGCCTCACAAGGTCGTTCATCGCCCCATCGACAATATAGAAGGTCTTCCCCGGCATCTTCTTGGTATACAGAAGTTTCGTGACGAAGACCCCGCTGTTCCCCACGAGCACCCTGCCAGGCTCAAGGATGAGCGTGAGGCCTGTCCCTTCCAGTTCTTCCTCCATTACCCGGGCGTAGTCTTCGGGGTGCGGCGGCAGTTCATCCTTGTAGGTTATCCCAAGCCCTCCGCCGATATCGACCATCCGTACAGATGTGCCTTCTTCTTGCAGTTGCCGGATCATTGACTTCAAAGACCGCACTGCCTCAACAAAGGGAGCAAGCTCAAGTATCTGGGACCCTATATGGGACGATATACCCACCGGCACAAGGAAGCGATCCGTCCCCATTGCCTTGTAAAGCCTGCGGGCGTCCTTCCACAGCACGCCGAACTTGTTCTTTTTCAGCCCTGTCGTTATGTAAGGGTGAGTCTTGGGGTCAATCTCGGGGTTCACCCGTATTGACACGGGCACGGCCTTCTTTAAGGCCTGTGCCAGTCTTGAGACGGCCTGCAGCTCCCCCTCAGACTCGATATTGATCATGAGGATGCCTGCCCTGATCGCAGATCGCAGCTCCTCCTCCGTCTTGCCTACGCCGGAAAACACTATTTTGTTTGCGGGTATCCCGGCACGAAGGGCCTTATAAAGTTCTCCGCCGGACACTATGTCGGCGCCGCCGCCGAACTTTGCGGTCATCCTCAGTATCGCGCTACTCGCATTTGCCTTGCAGGAATAGCACGTGATATGGGGCGTCTTCCTGAATGCATCGTTAAAGACGCGGAAATGCCTCTCAAGGGTCCGGTAGCTATATGCGTAAAATGGTGTGCCAACTGCGGCGGCAATCTCTGCCACGGGCACCTTTTCACAATACAATTGGCCTTTCTTGTATTCAAAGTAATGCATCTTCTCTTGTATGCCCCTCCTAATCAGGACTTAGCTTCTGCGTCCTGTTTCCTGGCGCCTGACCCTTTTTTATTCTCTCAGGATCACTATAAGCTCTCTCGACTGCCCGCTTTCGTTCCCCGACGTATCAACGGATGTTACGAAGTAGGAAACGTATCGCAGATCAGGCACCACTGCGTCGATAAACGAAGTATCCCTGGTAAGCTCCGTATTTAGTCTTTTCGCCGTCCCTGCCCCGATCCTGTACACATTATACCCGGCAAGATCCTTGTCAGGAGGCTCCTTCCAGGTTATCACAACCGTATTGCCCTTCCGTTCAGCCTTCATGTCGAGGGGCACCGTAGGGGGTTTTTTGTCCTTTGGAACAACATCCAGCATGACCCCTTCGCCCTCCCACTGCACCCCGCCTTTTACCCTGACCTTTCGGACCGCATAGCGATACCTTTTCCCATTCTCAAGCCCGGAATCAGCATAGAGAGAAACTGCAAGGGGGGCCTTGTTCAGGGGAAAAAGCGGATAGGAGCCGTTCTCATAGCGGTATATATTATAGAGAAACCCTTCCTCCCTTGACCAGGAAAACTCCACCATCCCGTCATCCTCCTTCGCTGAAACGTTCCTTGGCTGGTCCGGCGGAGCTTCCCACTTGATGGAAAAAACATTTGATGCGTCCCCGATAGTACCCTGTTTTGTATATGGATGCACCTTGTAGGAATACAGCAGCCCGCCCGTAAGGTCTTCGTCGTAGACATACATCTTGTTGCCATAGAGGGCATACCCTTTCTTTTCGTCGAGGCGGATATCCTTGAAAGGCTCGAACGTCCCCGCGACACAGGAACCGCAGGCCTTTAATACCCTGAAGCCGGCGAGGCCTTTCGCCTCCGCAGCGTCCGCATTCAGTGCCGGGCTTGAGAAAGAAAGAAAAAGGACCCCGTCTTTCACCGCCCCCGAGAGGTCGCTGATCCCTGCAGGCGAGGAGAGCATCCTCGGCATGGGGTCGCCTTTCTTGCCGCATCCGGCGGCGGCAACCAGCACAATAATGCTAGCGATTACAATATACCTTTTCAGCATTGATCTGTCTCTCCACTTCCTTAAAAGAAGCTGCTCCTTCCGTCTTCCTGTTTTTCAAGATAGCCTGCGGGTCAATACTGGCAAAAACGTCTTTTTCAAAGAGCGGCGAGAATTTTTTCAGCGTGGTGATCGTCAGGTTCTTGAACGGCTTTCCCTTCTCCTCACAATCCCGCACGAGCCTTCCCACGATGCCGTGCGCCTCTCTGAACGGGACGCCCTTGAGCGTAAGGTATTCTGCCATCTCAACAGCAGGCATGTAGCTTTCCCTTACCGCGCGTTCCATCCGCTTCCTGTCAGCCTTCATCCCGGCTATGCACAGCGTCATCACGGCGAGGGATTCTTTCACCGTCTCTATCGCATGGAACAAGGGCTCTTTATCTTCCTGAAGGTCCCTGTTGTAGGTCATCGGCAAGCCCTTCAGTATCGTAAAAATGCTAAAGAGGTCACTGATAACCCGCGAGGCCTTGCCGCGGATCAACTCCAGCGCGTCGGGGTTTTTCTTGTGCGGCATCAGGCTGCTTCCCGTGCAGAGCGCATCCGGCAAAGCCACAAATGCAGCCTCGTTGGACGAAAAGATGATAAGGTCCTCCGATAGCCTGCTCATGTGCATCATGGCCATGGCGGCCCCGTAGATCGCGTCAACGACAAAATCCCTGTCGGAGACCGAATCCATACTGTTCTCGGACACCCTTGCGAAGCCGAGCTTTTTTCTGACAAAATCCCTGTCGAGAGGCATCGTGGAGCCCGCGAGGGCGCCGCTCCCCAAAGGCATGACATCAATTCCGCGCAGGATGTTCTGCAGCCTTTCCCGGTCCCTTTTGAACATATAATAATACGCCATGAGGTAATGCGAGAAGGTAACTACCTGCGCCTTCTGCATGTGGGTATAGCCCGGCATGATCGTCTCTTTCTCTTTTTCCGCCTTTTGCAAAAGGCCCTTCAGGAGCCCCATGAGGCTTTCCTCAACGCGCTTCAGCTGGTCCTTCAGGTACATCCTCGTGTCGAGCGAAACCTGATCGTTCCTGCTTCGGCCCGTGTGGAGCTTTTTCCCGGCTTCGCCTGTCTTTTCTATAAGCCTCGCCTCTATATGCATGTGAATATCCTCGAGGCTGCTGGAAAAAGTGAATATGCCCATCTCTATTTCTTTCTGTATCTCATCAAGGGCGGCTGCAATATCCTTCATCTCTTCTTTTGTCAGGACGCCGATCCTGTTGAGCATTTCCGTATGGGCCTTGCTCCCCTCAATGTCATACCGGTAAAGAGCCTGGTCATAATCGATGGATGCGCTGAACCTCTCAAGGAGAGGGTCTGTTTTTCCTTTAAACCTGCCGCCCCATGGTTTCATAATCGCTCACCAAATATCGCGGTGCCTATACGCACCATCGTTGCTCCTTCCTCAATGGCCACCTCAAAGTCCGAAGACATCCCCATCGAAAGCTCTCTCATTGTCAGCCCGAATTCGTCGTTCATCTCCTTCAGAATTTCCCGTAACCGTGCAAATACCCACCGCACCTCTTCGGGGTCATCTACAAAAGGCGCCATGGTCATCAGCCCTACAGGCCTTGCATGCGCCAATGCCCTTGTCTTTTCAAGCATTCTCCGGAGGCCATCCACCCCCGTGCCGTGCTTGGAATCCTCTCCGGCAACATTAACCTCAAAGAGCACATCTATTTGCCTTCCGTATCGTTCAAGCCCCTCGACAATATCCCACCTGTCGACCGAATGGACGCAGCGAAAAAGTCGCGGGATATACTTTACCTTGTTGGTCTGGATATGCCCGATCATATGCCAGGATATATCACCGGCCACTTCTTCGATCTTCCCGCGTGCCTCCTGAATGTAGTTTTCACCAAAATCGCGGAGGCCACACGCAACGGCAGCTTCAATCTTCTCAGTACCAACCTTTTTCGTAACCCCTATTAATCGCACCTCTTCGGGCTGGCGCCCTGCGCGGCGGCATGCTTTCGCAATACGGTCCTTCACCGCGCAAATGGATTCCTCAATGGCACTCATGTTCTACCGGCCAATTCAGCAAAGAGCATGCCTTCGCACGATGTCCAATTCCTGTTCTATATATTCCGAACTCCTTTAAGCTCACGCAAGGATACCTAAAGAGAGGAGGGCTTCCGCGATCTCGCAGATCGGGAGGCCCACAACGTTTGTGTACGAGCCCTTTATCTCTTTCACCATGTAGCCGCCCTTGCCCTGCACCGCGTAAGAGCCGGCCTTATCAAGCGGCTCAGACGTTTTTATATACCGCTTGATCTCCTCGTCGTGGAGGTCTCTGACAAAGACCTTTGTCTCCACTGCATCACGGTAGGCGATCTTTTTGGAGAGGTTAAGGACACAAAAACCGGTTATGACCTTATGCCATTTTCCGCTCAGCGTTTTCAGCATGTTGAATGCTTCTTGCTCGTTCCTTGGCTTGCCAAGTATCCTGTTCTTGTAAACAACGACCGTATCGGCAGCGATAATCCACTTGTCCGTGAAGTGGCTCCCAACCTTATGAGCCTTTTCGTGGGATACCCTCAGAACATATTCCTTCGGGGGCTCGTCCTTCTTTCTCGATTCATCGACATCGGGCGGGACGATGGCAAAGGATACGCCCAGCGTTCGGAGGATATCTACCCTCCGCGCCGACTCGCTCGCAAGAATTATCGAATCCCCTTCTTGTATATGAAACATCATTGCCTACCATTAATATTGTAGCATAGAAAATTATCCGAAATGTCAAACAATTGCAAGTTAAATGTATAATGGCCCATGACTAATCGTATATCGTAGTTCGTATATCGTATATCGAAATACGAAGAGAACGTTCGGCGTTGGGCGTTCGGTTGGAAAGGCGGTAGAGAGCGGAACACCCGTAAGTCGTAAGTGGCTTAATCGCCTAACGCCTACGACTGACGACTGACGACTGACGAGATTTTTTCACCTTTTACCTTTCACTTTTTACATTTCACGCCTTATGTTTTACTATGAGCTATGAGCCGACTTTACCAAGGAGGTAATCATGACGGGTATCATAAACATTGTCACAACGGGAACCGACCGGAATACCATTGAATACATAGGGAAGAGGCTCGTCGAGATGAGGCTTGCCGCATGCGCCCAGATCGTGGGGCCCATTAAAAGTATATACTGGTGGAAAGGGAGGATGGAGGAGGCCGAGGAGTGGCATTGCGTAATGAAAAGCACGAAAAATCTTTATAAAAAGATGGAGGAAGCAATAACAAAGCTTCATCCTTATGAACTTCCGGAGATCATAGCCACCGGGATCGAAGATGCGCTGCCTGAATACGCTCAATGGGTCATGGACGAAACTGAACCGGCGGCTCAGGCATGAACCGCTTTGGTGCTTAGCCCTCAGCCGGGAACCCGGCCTATTTGGTTCATTTCGTCTATTTCGTCTGTCTGGTCCTAACGTTGAACGCTGAACAAATTTTTCCTCACGCCTTACGATTTACGCCTGACGATTATATTGTGTTGTGAAATGTTTCTCTTGACCTTTCCCTTGGAAATCTTTAATATATTCGCAAAAAATTTACCCCTTTAAGGAGGATAAAAATGCAAAAGAGATACCTGCTTGCGCCGGGACCAACGGCAATACCACCGGAAGTGCTTTTGAAGATGGCAGAACCCATCATCCATCACAGAAACCCCCTCTTCGAGGAGATCGTCCAGGAGGTGAGGGACAATCTGAAGTATCTCTTCGGCACAAAGAACGAGGTCCTTATCTTTGCATCTTCAGGCACCGGTGCGATGGAAGGCGCTGTAACAAATATGCTCTCGCCGGGCGACAAGGCAATATGCGTCCGGAGCGGCAAGTTTGGTGAAAGATGGGCAAACATCTGTAAGGCTTACGGGGTTGAGGCGATCAATATCGACCTGCCATGGGGAGACATTCTGGATCCGGCTGTTGTGGAAAAGACCCTTAAGGCGAACCCTGAGGCAAAGGCGGTCTATATGCAGGCCACGGAGACATCGACGGGCGCCAAATTTCCCGTGAAAGAGGTCGCAGCGATCGTTAAGGATTATCCCAATACCCTCATGGTCGTTGATGGCATCACCGGGGTGGGTGTCTTTGAATTGCCCCAGGATGCCTGGAACATAGATATTCTCGTTGCAGGGTCACAGAAGGCCCTCATGCTCCCGCCTGGGCTCGCCTTTGCCGGCGTCAGCGACAAGGCATGGGAATTTAATAAGAATTCAAAGATCCCCAAATTCTATTTCAACTGGACAAAGGAACTCACCAACCTTCAGAAGAACCAGACCAATTTTACCCCGGCAATATCCCTTATCATCGGCCTCATGCAGGCGCTTCAGATGATCAAGGCAGAAGGCCTGGACAACGTCTACAAGAGGATCGATATTCTCTCTCAGGCGACACGCGAGGCGGCTGTTGCGCTGGGCTTAAAGGTTTTTGCAAAATCCCCGAGCCCGGCTGTTACTGCTATTGTTGCCCCGGAAGGGATCGACGGCCAGGCGATATACAAGTCCATGTGGAAAAAATATGGCGTAACCGGCGCCGGCGGCCAGGACCAGCTGAAAGGCAAGATATTCAGGATCGCAACACTCGGCTACGCTGACAAATATGACGTGATAACCGCAGTCTCTGCTCTCGAGTTCACGTTGCGGGACCTGGGATACAAGTTCCAGATGGGGGCAGGTGTAGCAAAAGCGGTAGAGTGCTTGAAGGATGCATAAAAAACATATCTGGGGGACCTCATGGTCAAAGAAAATGTAAAGGTGCTCATTGCAGATGAACTATCGGCCAAAGCTATCGAGATACTGAAATCAAACAACCTGATCGCTGACGTGAAGACGGGATTGAAGGGAGAAGAACTTCAATCCATTATCGGTGACTACGATGCGCTGATCGTGAGAAGTGCCGCCAAGGTGACCAAAGAGATCATCGCAAAGGGGAACAAGCTGCGGGTCATCGGCAGGGCAGGAATAGGCGTCGACAATGTTGATGTGGCGGCTGCCACGGAAAAGGGCATTATTGTCATGAACACGCCCCAGGGGAATGCCCTGGCTGCAGCGGAACACAGCATTGCCCTTATATTTGCGGCAGCTCGCAAGATCGCCTATGCAGACAGGACGATGAAGCAGGGAAAGTGGGAGAAGAAGGCCCTTATGGGCATCGAGGTCTATGAAAAGACCCTCGGCATCATCGGCATCGGCAACATCGGCTCCCTCGTGGCCGAAAAGGCCCTGGCCCTTGGAATGAGGGTGATCGCCTATGACCTTTATGTCTCAAAAGAATTTGCGGAGAGCAAGGGGATCGAGCTTGTAGATCTCGATACGCTTCTGAAAGAGAGCGATTTTATCGCTATCCATGTACCGCTGGTAAAGGAGACAAGGGGCCTGATCAACAAAGATGCAATCTCAAAGATGAAAAAAGGAGTCATCATAGTCAACGTGGCGCGGGGCCCTATTGTCGACGAAAAAGACCTCCTGGAGGCCCTTCAGAGCGGGCACGTTGGATTTGCGGCGCTTGACGTGTTCGACCAGGAACCTCCTCCTGCCGATAATCCGCTCGTCCTTTCCGAAAAAACCGTCTGCACCCCCCATCTTGGGGCATCAACGAAAGAGGCCCAGGATAAGGTCGCCGTTGACATCGCGAACCAGATCGTCGACTTTTTCAAAAACGGCGTCATTAAGAACAGCGTCAACGCCCCGTCAGTGTCGCTTGAGGTTGCCCGTCAGATAACGTCCTACCTGAAGCTTTCGGAAAATTGTGCAAACATCCTTTCGACAATCACGGAATTTCCCATTCAGGAGATCCAGATCCAGTATATGGGGGAGATATCGGAGGTTGAAACGAAAATACTGACGCAGGGGATCGTGAAGAACATCCTTATGCAGCAGATGGAGGGCGTTAATTACGTGAACGCGCCGCTTATTGCGAAAAGCCGCGGCGTCAAGATCATCGAAACAAAATCAGAAGAACATGAAGACTTCATGTCGCTCCTCGCCATTACGGTAAAAGGCGACAAGGGTCAGAACACCGTGCAGGGAACGCTCTTCGGCAAGAAGGAGCCGCGGTTGATCAAGATCAACAACATCTATCTCGAGGCAGACCTCAAGGGGCACATGCTGTTTGTCTACAATAATGACAAACCCGGCGTTATCGCAAGCATCGGAAACGTCTTCTTCATACGGGGGATCAACATAGCCGGCATGCACTTTGGGCGGGAAACCCCTGGAGGCCTTGCCATATCGCTTTTGGATCTTGATAAAGAGATCGAGGATAACGTGGTCAGGGAGGTGCAGTCCCTGCCGAATATTATTTCCGCAAAGAGGGTCGACCTGTCATAACCCGGGAAGATGAGAAGGTGAGAGGCTAAGAGATCAAAAAATATTCTTTGTCCCTCACCTTTTTAGCCTCGTGGAATGTAAAATGTGAAACGTGAAATGTCTTTCTCTCTCATGACGTATGTTTTTTAAGGGCGCAATCTTCGATTTTGATGGAACACTGACGGAACTGACCCTGGATTTCGATCTTTTGAGGGCAGAGATAGAAGCGATAGCCCTGCGCTATGTAACAGAGGATGTGATCCTCTCGCTCAAAAACCATTATATACTTGAAATGATTGATGAAATAGAAAGATTGCTTGATGGAAGAAACGCCCCGTTCAGGCATGAGGCATCCACGCGGTTGAGAGACCTCGAAGTAGAGGCATCGAAAGGAAAAGATGTTTATCCCTATACGCGTGATGTGCTGCAGCGCCTGAAAGACCGGGATATTTCCATCGGGATCATTACAAGGAGCTGTATTGATGTTCTCAGGACAGTGTTCCCGGACATCGATAGCTATACGGATTCCATCGTAACCCGCGAAGACACGAAATATGTCAAGCCTAATCCGCTCCATGTTATTGAGGTCCTCCGCCGTTTCCGGCTCGAACCTGATGATGTAGTAATGGTTGGGGACCACCCCACGGATATCATCGCCGGAAAGGCCCTGGGCATGAGGACCGTAGGGGTTCTTACGGGGAGGACAACGAGAGGCAGCTTTGAAAATGTGCAGGCAACATTCATTTTCAATGACATAAGGGACATATTTACCCTCACTTAAAGCCGACAGCTTCAGGGGCCCGAGGCCCCTTTTTTGGCTGCCGGGTCGATGAAAATCATTGTTTATTAAAAGGGATTTTTATATAATGTAGCGGCTTGTGAATCGTGCGGCGAACAAAAGAACAACCTATGCGATAGAGTGAGGTGTTGTAGGTGATCACCTTTAAAGGGGTGCACAAGTGGTTCAAGGACCTTCATGTTCTCAATGACATCAACCTCCATGTGAACCAGGGGGAGGTGCTGGTTGTGTGCGGACCTTCCGGATCAGGAAAATCAACTCTGATACGAACCATAAACAAGCTGGAACCGATAAACCAGGGAACGCTTATTGTGGACGGCATGGATCTCTCTGACAGCAAGGTTGACATCAACAAGCTCAGGGCGGAGATCGGCTTCGTATTTCAGCAGTTTAACCTGTACCCCCACCTTTCTGTAATGAGGAATATCATCCTTGCTCCCATCAAGATCCGCGGGATGGGCAAGAACGAGGCTGAAAGCCAGGCCATGGCGCTCCTTGAAAGGGTCGGACTCGTTGAAAAGCGCAACGCATATCCAACGCAGCTATCAGGGGGGCAGCAGCAGCGGGTCGCAATAGCGCGCGCGCTTGCGATGAAGCCGAGGATCATGCTTTTTGATGAACCAACATCAGCGCTCGACCCGGAGATGATCGGTGAGGTCCTCCTTGTTATGAAAGATCTGGCGCAGTCGGGCATGACGATGATCGTGGTGACCCATGAGATGGGGTTTGCGAGCGAGGTTTCTGACAGGGTGGTCTTTATGGATGATGGGCAGATCCTGGAAGAAGCTGCGCCGGATGAATTTTTCAAGAACCCGAAGCACGAGAGGGCACAGCAGTTCCTGAAGGAAGTCCTATCGCCGATGCACTAATTTTTTAACTAAGGAGGAAAGGGTATGAAAAGATTTGTTGTAATGTTCGTGGCGTTCGTGTTTGTCGCAGGTCTTTGCGGCACCCTGCTTGCCCAGGACAGGCTTGATACGATCAAGAAGAGAGGGGCCCTCATCGCGGGCGTGAAGGATTCAACGCCGGGATTCGGTTTCGTCGATGAGAAGACGAGGGAGATCGTCGGATATGATGTCGACTTTGTAAGGGCAATTGCCAACAAGCTCGGGGTCAAGCTGCAGCTCAAGCCGGTTACCTCCGCGAGCCGTATGCCCCAGCTCGTTGAAGGGAATATCGACATCATCGCTGCAACGATGACAAAGACCGCCGAGCGGGCAAAACAGATCGATTTTAGCTACACCTATTTTTTCACAGGACAGAAGTTCATCGTCAAGAAAGGAACGGTGAAGAGCCTTGCCGACCTTGACGGGAAGAGGATCGGGACGGCAAAAGGCTCGACCTCTGAACAGAACGCGGCAAAGGCGCTGCCAAAGGCAACGATACTTTCCTTCGACGACTATCCCCAGGCATTGCTCGCGCTCCAGCAGGGCAAGGTCTTTGCCGTAACGACGGACGAGTCGATCCTGGCAAACCTCCTCGGCAAGGCGCCAAACAAGGAGCAGTATGAGATACCGGATATCCAGATCTCTGACGAACCGTACGGCCTCGGCATAAAGAAGGGTGAAAAGGGCCTCGTCGATTTTGTGAACAAAACCCTCCTTGAGATGGAGAAGAGCGGAGAGGCAAAAAAGATCTTTGACAAATGGTTTGGCCCCAAATCCCCGACACCGTTGCAGAGGGGCAGCTTCAAGATCACCGCAGGCAAGTAAACAAGAAACGGGGAACGCGAGAAAAGGGGAAGGGGGGGTCAATTCTCCGGCGCACCGGGCCTTCCGTTCCCCGTTTCATTCAGTCATTAAAGGGACCTAACCTTTGCTTAAGTATCAATTCGATTGGTCGGTCGTTACCTCGGGCAAATATTTTGAATGGCTCCTGTCGGGGCTCTATACCACCATTCAACTTTCGCTGGTAGCGATTGTCCTCTCATTCCTGCTCGGCCTGATCATCGCCATGATGCGCATGAGCAACGTGAAGCCCGTCAGGTGGTTCGCGCACGGCTACCTGGAATTTTTCAGGAATACGCCGCTTCTTGTGCAGATCTTTTTCTGGTATTTTGGCTCATACAAGATACTGCCGACGGTGATAAACGATTGGCTGAACAGAACGAACTTTGAGTTCGGGGCCGCGGTGATCGCGCTCACGATCTATACCTCCGCATTCATCGCAGAGGATATCCGCTCCGGTGTCCGCTCTATCCCGAAGGAACAACTGGAGGCCGCAAGAAGCTCAGGGTTTTCCTATGTCCGCTCCATGCAGTATATCATCCTGCCCCAGGCCGTAAGGATCACCATACCTCCGCTCATCAACCAGTTCCTGAACCTGACGAAGAACTCCTCGCTTGCAATGACGATCGGCGTCATGGAGCTTACCTATCAGGCGCGCCAGGTCGAAAGCTATACGTTTAAGGGCTTTGAGGCATTTACCGCGGCAACGTTGGTATACGTGGTGCTCTCAATTATAATAACGCTCATGGTAACGTACTACGACAAGGTAGTGCTGAGCCCGATGAAGGCGCGGTAAATATGCAGACAGGGTTTGATTTTACCGTTATCTGGACCAACATCACCTATTTCTTCATAGGCCGATTTCCACACGGCGCCCTCGGCGGCATTGCCCTGACGCTTTACCTTGCCGTCGTCTCCTGCATCCTTTCGTTCATCGGAGGGCTTTTCCTCGGGTTGATGGGCATATCCCACAACAAGCCCATACGGTACCTTTCGACAGTCATATTGAATATCATCAGGGGCATGCCTCTGCTCATGGTCATCTTCTGGATGTATTTCCTGCTCCCTGCCTTAATGGGAGGAAATATCAACGAAAGCTGGACCGTGATCATGGCGCTGACGCTTTTTACCTCAGCGTACATGTCGCAGATCGTTAAGGCAGGCGTTGAAGGGATACCAAGGGGGCAGACGGAGGCGGCTCTTTCTACCGGGCTCCGCCCATGGCAGGCCATGATCTATATCGTGCTCCCGCAGGGGCTTCGCAACATGATCCCGTCGTTCGTCAACCAGTTTGTCTCCATGATCAAGGATACGTCGCTGGCGTTCATCGTCGGCGTCTCCGAGCTGACCCACGTGGCCACGCAGATCAACAACCGTACGATCATATATCCCACAGAGATCTTCTTTTTTATAGCAGTTATCTACTTCATCATCTGCTATGCCTTTACGTCTCTTTCGCGGTGGCTTGAAAAACGGCTTGCCTGGAAGAGGTAAAATGGCTCATAGTAAGATCAAATCCTAAATCCGAATTTCTAAATCCTAAACAATTGCCCATGCCGCGCATCGCGCGGCACCCTCGAAGAATGAAAATAATGTATCCAGGACTTTCCTCCATAAGGATGAGCATGGCACAGGGACATCCCCCGCAAACACGCTCATTTAAGCTCCTGCGGCACTGTTGCTGGGGCTTGCGTCGCCCCCTCTTCGAGCGAAGCACGAAGAGACTCCCCTTCTCGCCCACTGTGTGGGCTGGTATATGGTCGCTCGCTGTTTCGGCTTCGGAACTTTTGCTTCGCAAAAGGCTTAAGCTTCCTCGCCTCACGCGGTTTGCTCCGGGA
>JAKQBZ010000257.1 GCA_029559435.1 Deltaproteobacteria bacterium
CCGCTCCTGCGGCTCCATTCGCTCCCGTTCGGCTTCGGAACTTTTGCTTCGCAAAAGACCGAGCTTCCTTGCCTCACGACGGTTTGCTCCGGGATATCCCTGTGCCATACTCTCATTAGGCTCAGGTTATTTTCTACGTAAATTAAAATGTTCAAAATATAAAACGTGAGTGGTACGTGTTTGTTTAGAACATTAGATATTTGGATTTAGATATTGTTTAGGATTTGGTGCTTAGAAATTCGTGCTTGTCTTTGGCTTTGAGCTATCCACTCTTCAGATGCAAATTTTTGTGTAAAAGTGTACACTGGAGATATCATCGCCAGAAAGATTAAGGCATAGGGAGGAGGGATTATGGGCATCATAATAGTTGCATGCATTATCATACTGTGCGTCGCCATGTTCTCGGTCCAGAACGCGGCGCCCGTTGCAATATCTTTCCTTTTCTGGAGGTTTGACGCATCCCTTGCGATCGTCATATTCCTCTCGGCCCTGGCGGGCGCGGTCATAACCTTCACCATCATGTTCTGGCTCCGCGTCAGGCGCCAGGCGAAGAAAAAACAGGCAAATAAAGGCAATGGGAGAGACGGATCAGCAACGCCATGAAACCACCTGTTGACACCGTATCGATCATCGGCGCAGGGGCCATGGGAGCTGCTTATGCGAGCATCCTCCATACAATGGACCCCCGATGCGTCACGTTGATCGCAGGCGGGGAACGCTTTGAACGACTTTCAAGGGAAGGGCTTATCGTGAACGGCAAACATTATCCGGTCCCTGTTGTAAAACCGGAAGATCCACGTCCTCCCGCAGGCCTCATCATCGTTGCCGTCAAGCATCACCAACTTGATAAAGCCGTCAGGGACTTAAAGAACAGTGTCGGGGAGCAGACGATCGCCATCTCTGTCATGAACGGCATAGAAAGCGAGGAGCAGATAGGGGATGCCTACGGGATGGACAGGGTGCTCTATGCCGTGGCCGTGGGGATCGATGCCGTGAAGGAAGGCAATGCCGTTACGTACACAAAACAGGGGAGGATCTTCTTCGGCGAGCGGGAGAACGGCGTGATCACCGGGCGGGTAAGGCGCGTGCAGGAGCTCTTCGACCGCGCCGGCATCGTCTACGAGACGCCGCCCGATATGATCCGCATCCTCTGGTGGAAGTTCATGATCAACGTCGGCATCAACCAGGCCTCGGCAGCCCTGCGGGCGGCCTACTCCGTATTTCAGGAATCCCGGGAGGCACAAGACCTCATGGAGTCGGCCATGCGGGAGGTCATGGCGCTTGCCGCAAAGGCCGGCATCCGCCTTACGGAAGAGGACATACAGAACTGGTACGCCGTGCTTGCCGGCTTGAGCCCCGGCGGCAAGACCTCCATGCTCCAGGACGTAGAGGCGGGCAGAAAGACCGAGGTCGAGATGTTCGCAGGCAAGATGATCGAGCTCGGCAGGCGCTACAACGTCCCCACTCCCGTCAATCAACAGCTCTTCGAGACCATCAGGCAGATCGAGGCATCGTACTTATCAAAAACAGGCTGAGCTCGACAGCCTGTTGTCCAAATCGATTTAACGCCGGAAAACTCTTTTGCTCCCTGCTCAGGCTGCGCGCGCTTTACCCTGCAACGAGTTCGCTTCCGCTGAATTTTCAAACTTGCCGCTGGGCTTCGGACATGAAAATTCGCCTGAACGCGGCCTAGCCGCAGGCACGCTTCAACTCATCGGCAGGGTACCCAAAGCGTGCTCGATTCGCGGCTCGCAAAAAATTTTTCCGGCTAATAATGAAAAAGGCAAGTTCCATAAGTAAACGCACCGCTTTGCAATCTTCTATTCAACTCTTTACGCGGGCATCAACGGTCGTTCCGGATGGAGATGAACGAGGAACTCCTCGCAGGGCATGCATAGTATATCACCTTTGAGCATTCTGTCCTTTCCCCTGTATAGCAACAGAACCTCGCTCTCCGGGTATTCATCTTTAAAAGACCGCAGGCCGCGCAGGTCTGCAGGGCGAACATCCCTGCTGTTTTTTACTTCGATCCCCCATATTCCGTCCGGGCCATATACCACAAAATCGACCTCCACGCCAGACCGTGTTCTCCAGAAGAACAGCTCGCGCTTTATTCCTGAATAATCGATCCACGACTTAAGATGTTGGCCGATAAGTCCTTCAAGGGCCTGGCCTTCGATCTCCTCGCGGCGATCAAGGGGGCCGCGTGGCCGAAGGGATCGAAAAACGCCCGCATCAAAGAGAAAAAATTTGGGGTGTCCGGCAAGTTGCCGTTTCGCTCGTTTTGTAAAGACCTGAAGACGCCAACCCAAAAGGATATCTTCAAGTATCCCCACGTAGCCTTCCACGGTCTTTCGTTCTACGGCACATTCCTGAGCAACATTGCTGATATTCAGGATCGATGCGTGAGAAAAACTGATAGCCTCCAGAAAACGGGAGAAATTGCCGATATTACGCACCAGCCCCTCCATCTGCACCTCTTCTCTAAGATACAGGGCCGCATATGCGCGAAGAACTTCAGCGGGATTCCCCGAAGCGATTACCAGCGGCAGCAACCCATGTTGAAGTGCTTCATCAAAGTTGAACTGCTGCCCCAGTTCCGCTGCCATAAACGGATGCATCGCGCACAAAAAAGCCCTGCCTCCAAGCAGGTCTACCCCTGCTCTCTTCAGCTTGCGGGCGCTGGACCCTGTTAACACAAAGGTCCTGGTTTTATCTTCTTCCATCAGGCTATGGACAACGGTGAGTAGTTCCGGGACCCTCTGTATCTCATCTATTATGACACTTGTTGACTCACGATAGGCCATCACAAATTCTTTCAGGCGTTCAGGCGCCGCAGAAAACAGGCGCACCCTTTCCGGATCAAGGAGGTCTACCGACAGGGCACCGCCAAAGGACCTATGGACAAACGTGGATTTGCCCGTTCCTCTTGGACCGAAGAGAAAAAAGCTTTTTGTTGGCGGTTTGAAAAATCGGTCTATTAATTCCATATTGCGCCTCATTATGGCATTATAAAGTCCATTTTGCAATAATAATTGAGAATTGTCAAGCAGTAAATGGCATAAACCCGGATACGTTGTTACAGAATCGGTGTCATTTCTTTCAGGTAAGGCCCAGGATCTTTCTGGCTTCGGCGGGGGTTGCGATGTCGCGCCCGTATTCCTTTGCGATGCGCACTACGCGCTCCACAAGCTCTGCGTTGGTCTTCGCGAGCACGCCCTTTGAATAGTAGATGCTGTCCTCAAGTCCGGCGCGGACGTGGCCTCCCATGACCATGCCCATCATGCACATGGAGAGCTGGCTTGCGCCGCTGCCGATGACGGACCACGTTGAGCCTTCCGGCAGTATCTCCGTCATATGGAGGAGCGACTTCGCCGTGGCAGGCATCCCGCCTATCGTCCCGAGGACGAACTGGAAATGGAGTGGCCTTTTCAAAAGCCCCTTCTCCGCGTACCTGATGCAGGTATGGATCATGCCGGCGTCAAAGACCTCCAGTTCGGGCTTAATGCCCCTGGCAAGGGTCTCCCGTGCAAGCGTATCGAGGAATTCCGGCGGGTTGAGAAAGACGGTCTGGTTCAGGTTCAGGGAGCCCGCGTCAAAGGAGACCATCTCCGGCTGCAAGGCGAGGGGCTGAAGCCTTTCCGGGACCGGCAGGTTCCTCCCCGGGATTCCGCTTGTAGTAAGGCAGAGAACAGCGTCGGTTTCGGCCCTTATCCTGTCCGTCACCTCTTTGAAGATCGATAGTTCCTGCGTGCCAAGCCCTGTCCGCGGATCCCTCACATGGATGTGGATCACCGAGGCGCCCGCCCGCCAGGCCTCGATCCCCGATATTGCGATCTCCTCCGGCAGAACGGGGATATAAGGCGTCTGCTCCCTTGTGATGCGCGATCCCGTAATGCCTGCCGTGATGATCAACTTCTTCATAAAGCTTACTGACCTTTCAGTTATAGACCGACAAACTGTATCGCTATACCGCAAAGAAATATCGTGGCCCCCGCCAGGACATGATTATAACGTTCAAGCCTGGCCATGGGTAAAAAATTAATGCCAAGGACCGAAACAAGGACAATGCCGAGCATTGTCAGGATCGTCACGCCGCCGAATACAGAGGTCACCAGTACCAGGCCCAAGATGCTGCTTTTTGCAGCGGGATACATGAGGATCGGGATCAATGGCTCGCAGGGACCGAAAAGAAAGATCGTGAAGAGGACCCAAGGGGTCAGATTCACAACTCCCTCCTGGTCGTGAATATGGACATGATCCTCCGAATGGAAATGCCTGTGCACATGGACCTCTCCGTCGATATGCGCATGAGCATGTTCATGGGGACGGCTTCTGAAGATTCTTCGCAATCCCCAGACAAAATACATAAAACCGAACGCTATTAAGGCCCACCCTGCTATGTTGCCGCGGAACGATTCTATAAACTCCAGCTTAGTGGCCGCAATTCCCAGGGCGATGCCTATGATCCCGAGCACGACGGAGCTCCCGATATGACCGACACCGCAAAGGAACGTGAACAACGCTGTTCTCACAATGGACCACTTCCTCGCCCGCGCAAAGACAATAAAAGGGATATAATGGTCCGGTCCAAGCAGTGTATGGAAAAAACCGATGGATGCTGCGGTAATGGTGAGGACTGTCAGTTCATGGTCCATATGTCATGATAATCCATTGTTGTTATATTGATCCAGCACTTCCCGTATCTTCTTTGATAGTTCATTCACGTTGAAGGGCTTCTGGATAAAGCCGTCGCAGCCTCGCTCAAGTATCCCCGATGCCTGGCCGTTCAGGCTGTATCCGCTTGAGAGTATAACCTTGATGCCGGGGTTGATCTCCTTCAACCTGTCGTAGGTCTCCCCGCCGCCCATAGCCGGCATGATCATGTCGAGGATCACCAGGTCGATCTCCTCCATGCGTTGCGCATAGATCTCTATCGCCTCCTGCCCGCTTTTTGCCACCAATACCGCATAGCCAAGCTCCTCCAGAATCGACATCCCGACGTTGATGACAACGTCCTGGTCGTCAACGAAAAGGATGGTCTCGTGGCCCTTTAGCGGCTTATCCGGTAGGATACGGTCCTTAACGTGCTCTTTGCCGGAAGCTGGGAGATAGATGTTGAAGGTTGTGCCTTTTCCTTTCTCGCTGTAAACGTTGATAATGCCGTTATGGTTCTTTATGATGCCGTGCACTGAAGCCAACCCCAGGCCGGACCCCCTTCCCATCTCCCGCGTGGTGAAAAAGGGCTCAAAGATCCTTTGTTTTGTAGCCTCGTCCATTCCCACACCTGAATCGGTTATGGATATCTTCACATATTGCCCGGATTTTGCCAGGTAGCTGTTGGCCTGGCCTTCATCAAGAACAATGTTCTGCGTTTCAAGATAGATCTCCCCCCCTGTAGGCATCGCATGCCAGGCATTGATATAGAGGTTCAGCAGGACCTGCTCTATCTGGCTGCGGTCTACCTCTACGGTAAGCAGGTCGCCCTGGAGCCTTCTGTGAATGACGACATCCCTCTTCGTCCTGCCGAACACATCAGAGGACTTGATGATGAGATCGTTCATATCCGTTGGCTTTACTTCATATTTTCCGCCCCGGGCAAATCCCAGAAGCTGCTTCGTCAGGTCGGCCCCGCTTCGCACCTGCTTCTCGATTATTTTAAGCTTTTCGTAATGGCGATGGCCCTGGTCTATATCCATGAGCATCAGCGACGTGTATCCCAGGATGGCCATAAGGAGGTTGTTGAAGTCGTGGGCGATGCCTCCCGCAAGGGTTCCTAATGCCTGCAGTTTCTGCGCCTGGAAAAGCTGGGATTCGAGGTTCCTGCGCTCGGTGATATCTCGGATCGATTCTATAGCGCCAACGATATGCCCGCTGCTGTCGAACAAGGGTGAGGCGGTCCCTGACAGGTATGCGCCCTTTCCGCCGTATAATCCCGGTATGAATACCTCGCCGTAGAGCACGTTGCCTTTTTTCTTGATCGATTCGTATCTCTCCTTTAATTCATCGGAGTCGGCGGTAACATAGTCTATAAGTATGGGTCTTCTTGCGCCGTAAAAGGCAACGCCATACTCATAGTCGCCTTTTCCGAGGATATCCTCCTTCCGGACGCCTGTCATCTCTTCGCAGGCACGGTTCCACGTTACCACCCTTTTTTCATGGTCGATGACCAGCGTCGCGTCGGGCAGGAATTCAATGATGTTGAAAAATTGTTCGTGGGCCCTGCGGAGTTCCTCTGCGGCCTGTTCGCGCTGGGTGATATCCTCGCAGGCCATTATATTCCCGCCGGACGACAATTTGACGGGCATAAAGCTTATTATCTTGTCAGCGCCGTCCTTGCCCCTGACCGTAAAGACCCTCAGCCTTTGCTCCAGCATCCTTGCCCCTTGCATGTCTTCGATCCATGCCGCCACTGCGGTGTGCCTGTATGCCGGGTCAGGGAAGGCCTTTCTGAACCATTCCCTGCCGTTTGGAATATCGATGAGATCATAGCCGAACATCTCTTTGAATCCGGGATTCGTGTATTTAAAAGTGCCATCCTGGTCAATCAATACAAGCCCGTAGGGGGCGTTTTCCGTAAGGGTTAAAAACCGCTCCATTTCCTGGTAGAGGGCCTCTTCAGTCTTCTTTTGCGAGGTAATATCGATCACGGTGCCCTCGTAGCAAAGGACTGTCCCATCGGGCGCCCTGACCTCGCGGGCGGTGGTGGAGACCCAGAACGTACTTCCATCCTTTCGGTACTGTTCTGATTCGAACTTCTCAATAAAACCTTGTTCCTCGATGATCTTTTTAAATGCCTCCCTCTCCTCCGGGTTTACGTATATCTGCGCCGCTATGTCGGTTGTAGCTTCGATCATCTCCTCAGGTGTGTCATAGCCGAACATCTTCGCCATGGCAAGGTTTGCGCTTAAATGCCTCCCATCCGGGGTCGACTGGAAGATGCCCACTATGGAATGTTCATAGATAGTGCGGTATTTTGCCTCGCTTGCCTGGAGCGCCTGATCGGCCTTTTTCCTTGCCGTGATATCACGGACGATCGCCTGGACATATGCCGTGCCGGCCAGTTCGATACGGTTCAGGCCAACCTCGGTATCAAAAGGCGCGCCGTCGTAGCGACAGTGTGTCCACTCAAAAAATTGTGGTTCGCCGTTCAACGCCGCATGGATCTTCTCAAGGGCGCTCTCTTTTGAATCCCTTCCGTCAGGCTGCAAGGGTGGAGAAAATTTGTATGGAGGCTGTCCGATGATCTCCTCCCTGGCGCACTGAAACATATCCAGGGTCTTTGTGTTGCAGTCAATGAAGGTACCCCCGCTCATGAGGAATATGGCATCGTTGGCATTCTCAAAGAGCGTTCTGTATTTCGTTGCATTGTCCCGTAGCGCCTCATCGGCCGCTCTGCGCTCGGTGATATCCATGGCGAAGATTGCGATCCTTGCTACCTTGCCGGCATCATCAAAAACGGGGTAGCCGAACACTTCAAAGAACCTCCCGGCCCTTGTATCAGTAAAATGAACCGCCTTGCCGGTTCTTACAACCTCATCAAAATGCCTCTTCCTGCTCTTTGCCACATCAGGCGGGAAATAATCGTACTGGTTGGTGCCGACAAGATCCGCGGGGGTACCGCCCAGGCTGCGGGCAAGCGCCTCGTTTACCACAAGGATCTTTCCCTCCGCGTCAATTAAAAGAAGGGCCTCGCTGCTTGCGTGAAACAGGGCGCTCAGCGTCTCCTCGCTGTCCTTAAGCGCTTTCCCGGCCTTTTTCCGCTCTGTGATATCGATGGCAAAAACAGCTACCTGTGATACCTTTTTATTTTCATCGAAAACAGGGTAGGCAAAGGCGTCGTATATTCTTCCGGCCCGTGTATCATCGAATTGGACCGGACGGCCCGTGCGGACGACCTGGTCGATCTTCTCCTTCCTCATCCTTCCCACTTCAGGCCCGAAGTGATCATATATGCACGTGCCGATCAGGTCTCCCACATCTTTACCCACTCGTTTTGCCAGTGTTTCATTTGCTACGAGGATCGTTCCTTCGGTGTCAAGCAGGAACAGGGACTCATTCGTTGCATGGACCAGCGCCCGGAGCGTCTCTTCTTTTGTCATGAGCGCCTTCTCTGTTGCTTTGTATGCGGTTATATCTCTTACAAATCCGAGGGAAGCGGGTTTGCCCTTATACAGAATGCCGGAGGCCGAGATCTCAACGTGGATCATTGAGCCGTCCTTCTTTATCATCCTGCATTCATACATCATTGGAGCCTGCTCTCCGCGCTGCCTCCTTGCAGCATGATCCATCACCATCTTCCGGTCATCTGGATGGATAGTGGAGTAGACGGGCACGCCTGCAAGCTCTTTCAGGCTTTTATAGCCCAGCATCTCACGGTATTTCCTGTTGCAGTAGAGCCGTTTGCCGCCCCTCAGGATGATGATGCCGTCATTGGAGTTCTCTACCGCAGTTTTATAGATCGCCTCATCCTTTTTCGACGATCTATCAGGTTGTTTACGTTTGATTATGGGTTTTTGCATCTGTCCCTGCACGTGCTAAATAATACCAAGAAAAAGATTTATTTCAACAGGTTTTATTTAGGCTTACAAGCTTCTTTTGACATGGAGGGCATTATCTGTATAATTGATTATGCTTGATATCATTTCCCAAGGAGGGTGTATGAAAAAGTTTATGCTCATGAGTATTTTCGTCAGCCTGTCCATAGTTTTGTCTCTCGGGTACGGCATAGTACAGGCGCAATCCTTGTTTGAAAAGGCTGACGCCAACAAGGACGGTGTGGTCACAAAGGCCGAGATGAAAAAGGCGCTCGCAGACCGGTATAAAAATGAGGATGGGAACAAAGACGGCAAGCTGACGGTCAACGAGTACGTGCAGGCAAGACAGAAGAACTTCGATGCCGCCGATACCAATAAGGACGGCGTTGTCATCGTAGAGGAATGGGTTGTTTACTGGTGCGGAACAGCAGGAGATGCCGCCAAGGTGAAAGAGCCCGTAACAATGGACAGAAAGTCGTCCAGGTCGCAGCGTATGGACACCGGCAAGGACGGGAAGATACAGCCCAATGAATGCGTGGCATTCTGGGCAGGCCGTTTCGTTGATCTCGATGACAGCAAAGACGGCAAGATGACACGCGACGAATATTTAAACAGGATGCAGGGGATGGCAGAGATGATGGACCTTGACGGCGACGGCATCATCACGATCGAGGAATATTACATCTCCTGGCTGGGGAAAGAGAAAGCGCCGGCGAAAAAGTAAACTACTACTCGAACTCTTCGAATTCCTCCGCCGAGTAGAAGAGGTGCATCTCCTCCACCCTCTCCTGATCCAGGTCATCGTACAGTATCGACTCCTCGGCCTTTTTTCTGAAGGCCTTTGCGAGCCTTTCGAACTCATCAAACCGCTCCAGGAGCCCTCTTTCCCCGATGGTCGTCTTAACGGAGCGAAAAATGCCTTCGTCACCGTAAAGCAGCATGCCTTCCTGGAGGATCTTTATGGCAACCATATATTTGAAATTATCAAAGCGCGCCTGCTCCCTGATAAGTCCCAGTCTTTTGATCTTGTAGTCCACCTCTTCGTTGACGGCGGGGTCAATGAGCATCCTGTATTTTTTCCGGTATATCAGCTCGTCGAGCCTGTTTACATATGCATCAGGCATGGTATCGTCGACAACTGCGACAAGGTCGATATCGGAGCCCCTGACAAGCCTTCCCGTGCTTCGTTCCGGCCGGGGCACATCGTGGGCCATATCGTAGACAACATCTCCGGCGATGATAAAACAGATCCGGTGGGCCTTTGATGCCTCATCATCGAAGTCCTTCATGATGTCGGCAACCATCTTTCCGGCAAGGTCAAGCTTGAACCGGCTTATCTCGCGGATCCGGCCCGCTACCTCCGTACATCTTCTTTCAAGCGGTTCCGGTTCTTCTGCCAGCCCTATCACCGAGTATGTGAAGAACTCCCTCAGGATCGAAGGGGAAAGGCGCGCAAAGCCATCGACATGACGGTCCAGCCTCAGGTACCTTTTTCCCAAAGCCCTTACACGAAGTCCAGGAGAGGTCTTGCATGTCTTCCAGACAACAAGGCTGTCCGCGTCGATGGCCTTTTTGATCTCAAGCCCTGTCTGCGGTCCTTTTGCCCTGATAAGGGCTGCTATATCTTTTTCAAGGCCCGACATTCTGTTGGCCGCTATGCCGTCGTCCGGTCCTCGATCGCGATCCCCTTTGCCTTCAGCTCGCCTTTCTTTGAGAGGAGCTCCCTGCCGGCAACCCTGTCAAGGACGTATATCAGGTTTTCACGTCTTTTTGCATAGCCCTGTCCGTAAGAGATCGGCACCTCAGGAGTAACGTTATCCAGGAGCGAACGGGTGACGGATTCGACCTTCCGCTCGCCGTTCGCCAGGAGCACGACGTTCCGTGCCTGGTAGACAAGCTCTGCGCCCATAGATATGGCGTAGTGGGGAGAATCTTTGATCGAAGGAAAATGTCCGTCCGCCACGGCGTTGTTGATCGTATTGTCGTCCAGCTTTATAAGCATAACAGAGCTCCCCTTGAAGGGTATGCCCGATTCGTGAAAGGCAACGTGCCCGCGTCCGCCCACGCCGATCACCTGAAGGTCTATCCCCCCTGCCTTTTTGATCTTTTTCGCATAGGCATCGAGGATCTCCTTCCTGACCCAGGCAAGATATTGTGATCCCGTCTTTTGTTTTATTGCGATAGCTTTTCCGGCGTCCGTGCCCCTGTACGTCCAATCCCCCGGATATCTTCTAAGCTCCTTTATAAGCGTCTTCTGATCGATCAACGAGCCGAAGGGCACGTTCGTTTCAATGAATTTGCGCTTCAAAAGCCCGAAGAACTCCTGTATCATGAAATAGCAATAGCTTTCTGGGTGCATAAGCCGCTGCTGGACATTTTCTCCGGGCAGGCCCACATACTCATCGAGGTTAAAGCTCCTGATGCGGGCGCTGTCAAATTCGCCGTTGTTCGCCGCCTGTGCCAGGTGCTTGTACATGCCTGTAGGTGAGTTTCCCGTGGCAAGCCCCAGAACGATCTCTTTTCTTTTCTTAAGGAGCCCCACGATCTTTTCCTTTACGACATCTGCCGCAACCTTGCTGAGATGTTCAAAGTCTTTCGCTATCACTACCTTGATGGGCATATCTCTCCTCCGGTTCTCATCCGATGGCGCCCTTCACCGCATCGGCGATCTCTTTGCAGTATTTTTCCATTACATCGTTCGACGGCCCCTCAACCATGACCCTGCACATATTCTGGGTGCCTGAATAACGGACGAGGACGCGGCCGTCGTCTCCCAGCTCCTTCTCAACCCTGCTGATCACATCCATGATCTGGGGCACCGTAGCGACGTCGGGCTTGCTCTGGACGTCTACATTGATCAGCTTCTGCGGATAAATGTCCATCATCTTCGCAAGCTCCGACAGGGGCTTGCCTGTCCTGACCATTGCGGCGATCAGTTGTAAGGCAGTAACAATGCCGTCGCCTGTAGTATGGTGGTCGAGGAATATCATGTGGCCTGACTCCTCCCCGCCTATGACGCTGCCCAGCTTCACCATGTCCTCCAGGACATAACGGTCCCCCACCTTTGACGCATGGTATTTGAAACCGTACCGCTTGCAGGCGACGCGCAGCCCCAGGTTGCTCATCACGGTGCTTACCAGGAGGTCGTTCTTCAACCTTCCCTGTTCCTTCAGCATCGTAGCGCATATGAGCAGGATCTGGTCGCCCGTTATCTCCTGCCCTTTTTCGTCTACGGCGATAAGCCGGTCGCCGTCGCCGTCAAAGGCAAGCCCGATTTCGGCTCCGTTCTCAATCACCTTTTTTTTAAGGTCCCGTGTATATTGTGAACCACACCTGTCATTTATATTGATGCCGTTGGGATTATTGTGGATGACCTCTATGTCCGCACCCAGCTCCCAGAAAGTATCGGGGGCAACTTTATACGTGGCGCCGTTGGCAGTATCTATGACGATCTTCATTCCCTCCATGGACAGATCCCTCGGGAAGGTGTTCTTTAAAAAGACGATATAGCGGCCATGCACGTCGTCCATGCGGAATGCCTGTCCCATATCCTTCACCGGCGGCACCAGAGTGTGGAGCGCGTTGCTTAGCATAAGCTCTTCAATTGCCTCTTCCTGCTCATCCGACAGCTTAAAGCCGCTGCCGGAAAAGATCTTTATACCGTTATCCTGATAGGGATTGTGAGAAGCCGATATGACTACCCCGGCGTCGGCGCGCATGCTCTGTGCGATAAAAGCTATTCCAGGGGTCGGCAAAACCCCGAGCAGATATGGGTCCCCCCCCATTGATGTTATCCCTGACTCAAGGGAGCCCTCGAGCATATAGCCGGAGATCCGCGTATCCTTGCCGATCACTATCCTCGTACGGTAGTGTTCCTTTTTTAATATATAAACAATTGCCTGCCCTATGGCGAAGGCAACCTCTGCGTTCATCGGATAGCGGTTCGCTTCTCCCCTCACTCCATCGGTGCCAAACAGTTTGCCCATAACATTTCCTCCTTGCTGTATATTCCAAAGATCATTTGCCGAACATTGCGAGCGACGGCATTATTATCTGTGTCTTCCTGCAAAAGGCATCGACGATTTGTTGAAGCCATTCAACGCCTTTTTCGGAAACATCGGCAGGCAGCCCCTTGATCGCAGCTATGTAATTCTCTTTGCTTCCCCTCGATGTCTTATCAAAAGAAGAGAGGAAATCATCACGGCTTTTCCCGATCATATCACTTGCCATGCCACTTGCAAACAATTTTTCTATCTCAACAAACTTTTCGTGGAACTCTTTCCTGCCTTCCGATCCCTTCTGTGCTTTCGCACCGCCGACAGGAGATATGATCGCCTTTTCTGCCAGCATCTGCAGGCGCTTCATCCGCTCTTTTTTCGCGAGCGCCAGCTTATCCAGCAAGCCTTCATATATGAGGCCGCCGAACTCCTGCGCCTCGAGGAAGGGGCGCCTCGCGTGAATGTACCATTCTTCAAGGGCCATCAGGTTCGCAAGGTAGGTGATATTGTTTGCCACTATCCGGTGGAGGTTCGCGTATGCCCTGGGGGTGAACCTGATCGTCTTCGGGGAGTGCGTCTTTCCCACAATAAGATTGTTGTCTTCCGGAAAATCGTTTCTCAGTATCGAACCGGCTGCAACGATGTTGCCGAACCCCATACGCAGCGGGCCTACCATGCCTCCCTGGCCGCCGAGAAAGATGGCGGGCTGGTTGAGCATCACGCCCCTCGGCACATCGCCTACAAGGGACGGGGTAGTCTTGTCGCCGTCCGGCGTGTAGTTGAAATGAATGTACGAGCTGCCTACCTCGCTGTGATCCTTACGGCTCGTGCCGCCCGCCATCAGGCAATCGCAGAAATTGATCAGGCTCCCGAGCGTTACAAAGGGGAAGAGTATCGTCTGCTTCATGCCGACGCAATGCGCCCCGTTGGCCTCCTCTTCGAGGATGCAGCCTTCCCGCACCTGCGCCCCCAGCCCCATGTTCGCCTTCTCCAGGAATACGGACCTGTTAAAATATCCTCCTTTGAGCTCCACCTTCGGTCCCAACTGGCAGTTATCTATCGTAACGGGCCCTTCGTATCCGATCCGGGTCCCCGCGGATATGACGGTCTTCTCGCCGTAGATCCTGCATCCCGGGTATATGGTGACATCCTTTCCGGATATGTGCTCAATATCTACCTCGTCGCCTATGTCCAGGGTTAAAGGATTCGGGATATCGACGCCTTTTTCAATAAGCTCAACAACCTTATCGTAGCACCGCGGTTTAATGTCCATTCTCTCCTCCGGATATCTGTGTTCAGCCCAGCCTCTTCGTAAAGATCTCTTTTAAGAGCCTGGGGTTCGCCTTTCCCCCCGACGCCTTCATGGCCAGCCCCATCAAGAAGCCCATCACCTTGGCGTTCCCGCCCCTGAAATCGTCGACATCGGACGGATGGTCCGCAAGGATCTTATCGACGATCGCCTCAAGCTCGCTATTGTCGGAAACCTGCCGGTATTTGCCCGTCTCGACGATCTCGTCAGGGGACCGGTCGCTCGCGAGGAGCTGGAGCAATACCTCCTTTGCCGCGTGAGCGTTTATAACACCCGTTTCAAGGATGGCGAGGAGGCGGGCAAATCGCCCGGAGGTAAGCGGCGTTTCTGTTATTGTCACGTCGCGGTCCCTGAGGGCGGGTACCAGGTGGGTTGTGATCCAGCTTGCGGCCTTTCGCGGCGGGATCCCCTGCCGGGCCGACTCTTCGAAAAATTCCGAGATCTCCCGCTCCTGGCTCATATTCGAGGCCTCGTCGGGGGTAAGGCCGTATTCTTTTGAAAAGCGCTCTGCCTTCCTCCCCGGCATCTCCGGAAGCCTCCTACGTATATCCTTCAGCCAGTCATCGGTGACCACGATCATCGCCACCGACGGGTCGGGCACGCAGGGTCCGGAAAATTTGCCGCGCATCGGCATGGTCACGCGCTTTTCCGGGTCCCAGAGCCTCGTATGAAGCACGATGGGCTCGCCCCTGTCGAGGCATTCGCTCTGGCGGACGATCTCGTAGGCAATGGCGTCCCCCACGTTGCGGATGGAGTTCATGTTTTTTACTTCCACCTTCGTGTTAAGCTCATCGGTTCCGAAAGGCCTAAGAGAGATGTTGGCGTCCACGCGGAGCGTTCCCTGCTCCATGCTGCAATCGGCGCTGCCCGTATAGCGAAGCTGCGTCCTTAATGCCTTGACGTATTCCATCGCATCGTAGGGGCTTCGCATGTCCGGTTCGCTCACGATCTCGATGAGCGGCGTGCCGGCCCGGTTAAAATCGACGAGGCTGATGGGCGTCCTGCCCTCCATCTCGTGGACGAGCTTGGCCACGTCCTCTTCCATGTGGATATGGTGTATCCGCAGCCTCTTTATCTTCTCATCCTCGCCGACGATGTCGATCCAGCCGTTCCTCGCAAGAGGCTTGTGGTGCTGGGAGAGCTGAAATCCCTTCGGCAGGTCAGGATAATAATAGACCTTCTGGTCGAAGGCGCTCTCGGGCTGGATGGTGCAATTGAGCGCAAGGCAGGCGAGCGATGCCTTCTCGAGCGCTTCCCTGCTCAATTTCGGCAGCGCGCCGGGCAGCCAGAGGCAGACAGGGCATGTATTCCTGTTCGGCTCATCGCCCGGACGGTTCGGGCAATCGCAAAAGAGCTTGGTGGCAGCGTTGAGCTGGACATGTATCTCAAGGCCTATCACGGCTTCATACTTCATTTCCGCTCCGCTCCTTGCGCTGTTGACGAAAGCTCCATGCCGACGCTCAACAGGCGGGCATCGGCAAGACGGGGGACTGTGAGCTGGATGCCCATATCTCCCTCCGGCCCCCGGGCAAAGGATGGTACATGGAGGGAAGGCTGGCCCGCTACGTTCGCGTAAAGCGTCAGCGAAAAGGCGTCGTATGTCTCCTTGACCGTTGAGGCGCCGGCAGCGTCATGAGCAAGCCGGCGTGTCGGGAGGACGAGCACGTCGATGTTCTCCATTGCTATGGCCATACCCCTGACGAGCCGTCCGCGAATACGGCAGGCGTTCTCGAAGGCGCGGTAGTCCTCGAACTGGAAATACGCACCCTGGAAGAGGTATTCCTTGATAAGCGTCCCGAACGATTCCCCGCGTGTATTGAGGTACATCTCGTTCCAGTTCTTTGCCGAGGCGGCGCGGTGGCCGTACCGGACGCCATCGTACTTGCCCGCGCTGGAGGACGCCTCCACGGAACCGATCACATTGTGGACGGCGCGGAAGAGGCCGAAGTCTTTAAGGCTTACCTCCTTTACGGTGAGATCCGCCTTTTCGAGCCTCTCAAGCCCTGCCTGAAAAAGGCGCATCTCCTCAACGCCAAGGCCGTCGAGACATTCCTTTATGACGCCGGCGGTTCGTCCTTTCACCGGCCGGCTGCCGATGTCACTGAGATCGGGCGGCTCTTCATCGGGCATTGAGGGATCGCTCCCGTCCTTTCCGGCAACGGCCCGCATAACGGCGATGATGTCTTCCGGGCCTCTCGCCACGACTCCCCAGGACTCCATGGAAGGGACGAGGCCTGCCAGGCCGAACCGCGAGATCACGCCGAAGCTTGCCTTGAACGCGAAAAGGCCATATGCTGCAGCGGCCACCCGCGCCTCGCCCATCGTGTCGGTGAACAGGGCGATGTCGGCCTCGCCTGCGGCGACCGCCTGCGCTCCCGTGTCCCCCTTCAGGCCGAACCCCAGCTCGCCCATGCGTGCGCTTCCCGCCAGTTGAGCGCCTGCCCCCCTGAGGCGGGCAACGACCGTCGCGTCTTCGAGGGCGATAAAGCCCTCAAGGGCGCGTGAGCCTGCATCGGTAAGCCATCCGCGGGCGCACATGTTGGGCTGTATGGCGACCCTTTTCCCTGCGAGCAGGCCGCCTTTGGCGGGCTCCTGCTGCGATGTGTTTTTGTATGTAAAGATGTCGGGTGCCGTCTTCATCGCTTATTCCAGGATGCTTGCTACTTTAAAATACCCGCCTTTTTCGGCGGGAGCGTTTTTGAAGATCTCGCCCTTTTCCGCCAGCGGGCTTATGCGGGGCGCATTCCCCTCACGCATGCGGTTTGCCGGCGCGGCCACGGAGAACATCGGCTCCTCCCGGCCTGCACGGCCATCGACCAATTCCGCCAGGGCCTTCGCATCCTCTACCGCCTTTACTATTGCATCCCGCTCCCCTGCGGCTATGCCGACGCGGGAGACCCAGGACAATGAATCGATCATGTCCTGCTGTTCCGTGGTCCCGGGCAGGGGCTGCATCCCTCCCATGTCGAGGAGGCCAAGCTCGGCGAGCTGCTCACGGGCCACCTCGGAAGGCGCCTTGGTGAGAGGGCAGAAGGCGCTTCGGTTCTTGGGAAAGGCTATTACCTCCCTGATCGACGACGCCCCGAGGATCATGGCCGCTACACGGTCTATTCCCAGCGCTATGCCTCCGTGGGGCGGGGCTCCGTATTCGAGGGCGCGAAGAAAAAAGCCGAACTTTTCCTCCACATCTTCCGCCGACAGGCCGAGGGCCGTGAATATCTTGTTCTGCAGCTCCCTGTCATTGATCCTGATGCTTCCTCCGCCGAGCTCCTCGCCGTTGACAACGAGGTCGTACGCGCGCGAGCGGAGCGTCAGAAGCTCCTCCACGTTGCCGGGATCGAAGTCGGTCCGGTCGGGCATGGTAAAGGGGTGGTGGCTCGACGTGACGCCCTTTTCCGTTGCCTCAAAGAGGGGGAAATCGGTCACCCACAGGGGATAGAACGAACCTTCGGGGATCAGGTTCAGCCGCCCCGCCACGTGGAGGCGGAGCTGGCCGAGGGCCGAGCAGACGAGCGCCCATGACGGGTCGGCGATCATGAGGATCACGTCGCCGCTTCGCGCGTCAAAGCGCCTGAGGACCTCGCCCCGCTCATGCTCGCTGAAGAACTGTACGATGTTCGATTCCAATCCGCCGTCCGTGACCCGCATCCAGGTCATGCCCTTGGCGCCGAAGCCCGGGACGATATCCTTCGCGTATTCATTCTGGAGGATGTTCTTGCTCAGGCGCTCCGACTGCCCCTTGACGTTGATACCCTTTATGCAGCCGCCCCTTTCGAGTATCTGCCTGAAGATGCCGTATCTGGTATCGGCGAAGATGTCCGTCGCGTCGCGAAAGGTCATGGCGAAGCGCAGGTCCGGCCGGTCTGAGCCCGTGGCGTTCATGGCATCGAGCCATGTCATCCTCGGATAAGGGCGCGGCAGGTCGATGCCGCCGATCCTGAACATCCTTGCGGAAAGCTCTTCGAAGAGCCGGTAGATGAATTCCTCGTCGATGAACGACGCCTCGAGGTCAAGCTGGGTGAACTCCGGCTGCCGGTTGGGACGGAGGTCCTCGTCCCTGAAGCACCTGACGATCTGGAAATACCGCTCCATGCCGCTGACCATAAGAAGCTGCTTGAAGAGCTGGGGAGACTGGGGAAGGGCGTAGAAGTTCTGCGGATAGTGCCTGCTGGGGACAAGGTAGTCGCGCGCACCTTCCGGAGTGCTTTTTGTCAGCATGGGGGTCTCTACCTCGACGAACCCCTGTTCGTCGAGGTAATCCCGAACCGCCTTCACGATGCGGTGCCTTTTTATCAGGTGGTCCTGCATCGTGGGCCTTCGAAGGTCGAGATACCGGTACTGGAGCCGCAGGTCCTCGGCCACCGATTCGTCCCCTTTTACGGTCGCGCCCGCGACCATGGACTTCTCAGAAATGGGAAAGGGCAATGGGTTCGCCCTGCTCAGGATTGTGAGGCTATCCGCGACTATCTCGATATCTCCGGTAGCGATGTTGGGGTTCCCCGTGCCTTCCGCGCGCTTGATCACAGTACCCCCGATAAGCACGCAGAACTCATTCTTCA
>JAKQBZ010000284.1 GCA_029559435.1 Deltaproteobacteria bacterium
CTGCCACCGCGTCGGCGATAAAGGCGCAGGTATTTATTATAACGGCATCTCCGTCATCGGTCAGGATATGTCCCGCCTGTTCAAGGCTGTGGCTGATATATTCCGATTCAACAAGATTTTTAGGGCAGCCGAGGCTGATGATCTTAAATTTCATATATGGGTTTCCGCAATCACAATGTCCTAAATCTACAATAAAAGAGGTGCCAAAGCAAACCCCCTGCACGGACATCCTGTCCCGTTTCGTTATTCGACCTACAGTATCTCCCGAACTATCTTTGAAACATCTTTGAGGGATAAAAGGATGATCTTTTTATCAATCGGGTGGGAATGTTTACCGGGATAGATGATCCATAGCTTCTCAAGGGAAAGATCATTTATCGCTGTACGCATAGAGCGGTTCGCCGTCGGCGCCTCGTTGAATTCTGCTTCTACACCGTAGCGTCTGCCTTTATGATGGAAAAGAAGGTCGACCGACGCGCCGCTATGAGTTGCCCAGAAAAATACGTCCATCGCTTTCACTGCCGTCAGAACCTGTTCTATGGCAAAACCTTCCCAGGAAGCGCCGATGCGAGGATGTGCAAGGAGAGCGTTAAAATCAATAAGCCCAAGCAGTAAATGGAGTATCCCTGAATCCCGAAGGTAAATCTTCGGTGCCTTCACCTGCCTCTTGCCAATATTCTCATGCCAGGGCTGGAGCTGGCGTACCATAAATGTTCCGCTCAGGATATCGAGATAAGACCGTACAGTTTTGTCTGAAAGTCCCATAGACCTCGACAGCTCTGACGCATTCCATATCTGCCCGTGATAATGGGCGAGCATTGTCCAGAACCGCCGCATGGCGGCAGATGGTATGGTAATACCAAGCTGCGGGATATCCCTTTCGAGGAAGGTGCGAACAAATCCTTCCCGCCAAGCAGAACTATCGCTGTCCGTCCGGGCAAGATAGGATCTTGGAAATCCTCCACGGAGCCAGAGCTTCTGCCAGGCCTCTGCGCCTGCCTCATTCAGATCAAAACCTGAAAGCTCAACAAACTCTACCCGTCCTGCCAGTGACTCCGATACATTACGGATAATGTCCGGAGAAGCGCTTCCAAGGATCAAAAACCTTTTCTTGTTGTCCGGACGGTCAACAAGCACTCTTAAAACATTAAAAAGGCTCGGCATTGTCTGGATCTCGTCAATAACGACAAGCCCCTGAAGTGAGCTGAGAACAAATTCCGGATTATCAAGGCGCCTTGCGTCGACCTGCGATTCAAGATCAAAGTAGGTAGCCTTTTTCCCCTCCCCAAAGATCTTGGCCAGCGTTGTCTTTCCACATTGTCGCGGGCCAAGAAGCGCGGTCACGGGAGATCTCCTTGTCGCCTTGTTAAGCATTTCGATGTATCCTGGACGTGCTATCATGCGGATATTATAACCTTGAAAATTCGGAATGTAAATCCGAATTTTCAAGGATTGTATATTGCATAGTCACAGCATACCAGACAGCTCGGCATACCGGTAAGCGTGTTAAATAATAGAACAGTCTGTGTCAGGTGAAATTATGGAATAAAAATAAAAACGGTTTACAAAGTGCCGCCGCTTCCGCCGCCCGCGCCGGGCGCCACGGCTGCGCCGACACCTAACGCAACACCGCCGATGAGGATAAGGATCTCACCACGGGTCATCACTGATGCAGCAGTGGGGGGTGAGCCCTTTATTTCAACAATATGTTGGTAGCTGAGCAGGGAGCGAAACAGGTACCCGGTAAAAACCTATTGAATTTTTTACCGGGTGCCGGTGGTCCCGTAAAGCAGGCACCTGTCTTTGCAGGCAGGCGTCCTTTGGCCTGTGCACCCCGCGCCGATGCCTATTGCATGGCAGAGGAAAAGGTCATACTTCAAGGGATCATCGGGTGAGAACCTCTTCAATGCATCGGTGATCTCGCAGGCAGCTTTATACGATTGCGTCTTCTGTTGTGTCCAGCCGGCGCACCTGCCTATCTTGAAGATATGGGTATCGAG
>JAKQBZ010000308.1 GCA_029559435.1 Deltaproteobacteria bacterium
TACCTGATCCACCACGGGAAGGAGGGGATCCACATCCTCACCCCGACGGGGTATAAGGCGTTCTTTAAGGGGATAGAGAATTATCTATGAGCCAGAACAATGAACGATACGGTCTTTTAAAAAAACTTTTCCAGGAGAGAAGGTTCTTCAAGCTTGTCTGCGGCGCCGGGAACGAGGACCTCACGGAGGTGAGGAGGCTTGCCGCGATATATACGCTCGCCGGCGTGGCGATGCACGACCTCTCTGCGAACGTTGAGGTCGTTGAGGCCGCGAAGAAGGGCATCGAAGAGGCATACGCGCTGGCACCCTTGCTGGGAAGGAAGATCGGGATGAGGCCGTACCTGAATGTGAGCATCGGCATCAAAGGCGATCCCCACGTCCGCAAGGCGCTGATCGACCGGAGCTCCTGCGTGGAATGCGGCGAGTGCATTAAGGCCTGCAGGCAGGATGCGATCTCAGAAGACTACTCTGTTGCAGAGCCCAGGTGTATAGGGTGTGGAGACTGCGAAAAGGTCTGCCCAGCAGCCGCGATCCGGTATATTCATAAGCGTGCTGATTTTGAAAATATACTGCCGGAATGCGCAAGGCGAGGAGTAGAGACGATGGAGCTCCACGGGGTTACAGACGATGACGAGGCGGTATTCCATGACTGGAAGCTTTTGAACTCGATCATTACGGATAATTTTCTCAGCGTCTGCCTCGACAGGTCGCTTCTGTCAAACAGGCATCTCATCGATAGGATCAGGCAATTGCATGAAATAACCGGGGAACGGATGATCGTCCAGGCCGACGGGGTCCCCATGAGCGGAGAGGGTGACGACTACAATACCACGCTCCAGGCCGTTGCCTGCGCCGATATGGTGATGAAAAGCGGCATCCCTGTTGTTGTCCTCTTGTCAGGAGGAACGAACAGCAAAACGGGACTGCTCGCGCGGCAGTGCGGCGTCAATGCCCACGGTGTTGCCATAGGAAGCTTTGCCAGGAAGCTGGTCAAGCGATATGTGGCAATGGAAGATTTTGATTCAAGCATCGAAGCACAGAGAGAAGCGGTGTCTGTTGCCGAGCAATTGGTAAGATCAAACCTGGAGGCTATTGGTGGCTGACATCAGGATCAATAGCGAAGTGATAAGGGATATACGGCTATTCATCTTCGACAAGGACGGGACCTTGATGGAACTCCACTACTACTGGACACAGATGGTAGGCCTGCGGGCAGAGCTTATATGCAAAGACCTCGGGCTTGGTAAAGACCACGTCGAAAAGATCGCCTATGCGATGGGGGCGGATATGAAGACGGGCCGCTTGCGGCCTGAAGGGCCGGTGGGCCTGAAGAAGCGTGAAGTGGTTCTCCAGGCTGCCGTAGATTATTTGAACGGCATCGGTTGCAAAGATGTCCATGATCTGTGCTTTAACGCTTTTCAGCAGGTTGACGATATATCGTCGAAAGATCTGAAACGGTTTGTCAGGCCTATTGGCGGCGCCTCAGAGCTTCTCAGGAAGGCCGCGCGCTGCGGGTGCAAGACGGCGATAGCGACGATCGACCGGCGGGAACGTGCAAAGCTCGCGATGGAATGCCTGGGCTTCGCGGATACCATTGACCTCGTTATCGGCGCCGACGACGTCTCGCGGCCGAAGCCTGATCCTGAACAGATAAATTTAATCTTAAATGCCTTCAAAATAGATCGAGAGAATGCGATCATGGTTGGAGATGCGGCGACAGACGTGCAGATGGGGGCCAACGCCGGCTTAAAGGCATCGATCGGTGTTTTGACCGGCCTTGCAACAAAGGAACAACTGAAAGGCATCACCCCTTATGTCGTTGAAGACGTTTCGAAGATTGAGATAGTAAGCCAGGATGGATGAGAGGATGGATGAGCATGGCGTCGAGACTGCTATTCCAGGGGCTCACGTCGCCCCCTCTTCGGGCATAAGCCCGAAGAGACTCCCCTTCTCGCTCGTGAACTCGCTGTAGATCCATATTTGCAAACACGCTCCACCGATAGACCCCCCGAAGCAGCGCTTTGGGGTAACATTATTCCCGCTCCCCTTGCGGGAGAGGGTCAGGGAGAGGGGGGATGATACGGACAAGCTTCCTCGCCTCGACGGTTCGCTGAAGGGAGGTTTTAAACTATGAAGAAAAGAATGAGCCTTAAAGATTCTTTAAAAAGAGGGAAGGTGGTATACGGCCCGTGGTGCGTTATCCCGTCGCCGTCGACGATCAACGTTATCGCTGCCACAGGGGTCGATTTTGTTATCATCGACATGGAGCACGGCCCCCAGGGCTTTGAAACCGTGGAAGACATGATAAGGGCCGCTGAGGTCGAGGGCTGCGCGGCGATCGTTCGCGTGGCGAAGAACGACGAGTCATTGATACTGAGCGCCCTCGACATAGGGGCAACAGGCGTGATCGTTCCCCATATCGAATCGAGAGAGGATGCTGTAAAGGCAATAGCGCACGTGAAATACTATCCTGCCGGCCAGAGGGGCTTTTCGCCCTTTACAAGGGCAGGGGGGTATTCGCTTCACAACGTCAAAGACCACGCAGAAAAACAGAACAGAAAGACGATGGTGATCCTCCTCCTTGAAGGAAAAGGCGGGATCAACAACCTCGATGACATCCTGTCCATAAAGGATATCCGCAGCAAGATCGACATTATCTATATCGGCGCCTACGACCTGTCGCAGGCCATCGGCCATCCCGGGCAGGTGGACCATCCGGAGGTCAGAAGGCAGATGGAGGTCTGCATACGAAAGATAAA
>JAKQBZ010000329.1 GCA_029559435.1 Deltaproteobacteria bacterium
CCCGGGGCAAAAGACCGCGTAGCCCCTTTCCGGTGGACGCATAGTTGTGCTTCCTTTCCCCCGGCAACGTGCCTTTCCAGCTTTGCAATATTGTGGCACACGTCATATACCAGGGACAGGCCGAGCTTTCCCGCGCCTGCATGGAAAACCTGCTCAAAGGTCTCCCTCACCCAGTGGGTGATCATCTGCCTGTTCGCGAAGGCGTAGTTCGCGGCAGCGGCCATTGCCGAGAAATACCTCTGCCCCTCGGGCGAACCGAAGGGCGCGCAGCAGAGCTGCCTGTCGGGAAGGGAGATCCCGTATTTCTCCGATGCCTTCATCATCTGCCGGATATAGTCATCGCAGACCTGGTAGCCCAGCCCCCGTGAGCCGGTATGGACCATGACGGTGACCTGGCCCTGGAAAAGGCCAAAGGCCTCGGCGGCCTTCTCATCATAGATCTCCGTAATATGGCCGACCTCGACAAAGTGGTTCCCGCTCCCCAGTGTGCCGAGCTGGTCCTTGCCGCGCTCGTAGGCCTTCACGGATACATTATCGGGATCCGCGAAAGGTATCTGCCCGTTATCTTCTATGAACTGCACATCGCTCTCGGTCCCGTACCCCTCCTCGATCGCCCACCGCGCCCCTTTCGCAAGGACCCTTTCCAGGTCCTTCCTGCCGAGCCTCAGGTCCTTCCTGTGCGACCCCACCCCGCTGGGGATATTGATAAAGAGCCTGTCGATGATGTCGTGGAGCTTCCCGCCGATCTCCTGTGCGCTCAACACGGAGCGCATGAGCCTCACGCCTCAATTTATGTCGTATCCCACGCCGCCGGGCGAGATGATCCCTTCTTTTGCGTCGAAGGCAGCCACGCCGCCGATGGGAAAGCCGTAGCCCCAGTGTATATCCGGCATAGCCATGGAGGCGCTGACAATTCCCGGGAGGCAGGCAACGTTCTCAACCTGCCTGATGCTCTCGTCCTTCCCAAGATCCCCGAGAAGCTCTTCGTTGATATAGACAATACCTTCAACGCGCATAGCGCCATGCCTTTCAACGACATACCTGTTCTCGTCGATCCTCTTCAGAGATATTTTTGAACCGTCTTCCATATAGGCTTCCTTATTACAGTTGTCAGCAGACAGCTTTCAGCGTCTTCCTCATCCAATATCCAGTATCGAGCATCCAGCGACTGGTTCGCTCTCCGCTGCCTTTCACACGTCCACTATCACCGTTGCCTTGAGCGCCCCCTGCTCCTCCACTATCCGGAACTTGTGGTACGTAACCGCCTTTACCTCCTGCCTGATCGCATGCCTGGCAGGGTCAAAAAATTCGCCCTTCAGCAATCCTTCGGCGTTTCGACCCTTGATGCGGACCGATACTGCATTGGGAATGAACCGTGTAGTGTCCCATAAGTATAATATATCGTTAAGGAAGTTCACAAACAACTCCCCGTTGCCGCCGGCCTCGATCCTTTTTTCTACAAGTGGCCGGACAGCCTCTGCGTCTGTGATCAGCGAAAACAGCGCGCTGACCCCGTTCTGAAAAAGTTCCTCCATGGTCCTGCCGTATGCCTCGAACCCCGTATCCGCCTCGTGGTCAATTATCCGGTAACGTTCCATAATAAGATCAGCTCACAGCTGACAGCTATCAGCCTTCAGCAAAGAACCTCGTTTATCGCGTTAATTGAGTTTGTTGTGCCTGTCTGGCCTGTCCAGCATCCGGTATCGAGCATCCGGTTCTCTTTTTTCCAATAATATTAAGCATGTTCACACACATTGCCTACTTCCTTTGAATATCCCATCTGCATCGGGGATGCCGATCAGGCGGTGATTATTAATTCATTATATCACATTGTCCCAACCTCTTTTAAATAAAGGAGAATGTCTATGAAAAAAAATATTAAAATATTTTAATTTTTTCCTTGACACATTTCCTGCCAATTGCTATAAAGATTAAAATTGCTTAATAAATAAAAAGGAGGTGGTTGATAATTTTCCGGTTTTTTAAAAACATTACTTTTAAGGAGGTAGGAATGAAAAAGATTGTATTAGTCCTACTTGCGCTTTTTATTGCTGTCCCTATGGTCAGCGATGCAGGTAGCGTAACAAGCAGATGGGATATGACGATCGGCGGCTTTGTGAAGTTTGATGCAGGCTGGGCAAGCCAGGGTGTCAGCGGCGACTATATGTTCGCTTCACCGGAGAGCATCACAAACAACACGAACGTAACCGATAAGTGGGGCAACACCTTCATGGCAGCCGGCGAGACAAGGCTCAACTTCGCCATTAAAGGTCCTGACGGATGGGGCGCAAAGACATCAGCCTTCATCGAAGGCGATTTCCGGCAGGGTGGCGCATATGAGGCCTTCAGGCTGAGACATGCCTTCATGAAGTTCAACTGGGGCACCACCGACCTCACCATCGGCCAGACATGGCAGACCTGGGGTCTTATGCCCTCTTTCAACCTGCTCGGCGTGAACGAGCTTGGCCCGATGAACAAAGGCGACCGTTTACCGCAGATCATGATAGGCCACAAATTTGCAAAGAACTGGAGCCTCAAGTACGGTCTTATCTC
>JAKQBZ010000334.1 GCA_029559435.1 Deltaproteobacteria bacterium
GACCTCGTTGCCGCCTTCAATGGCCCTCACAACAACGATCTTCTTGCCTGCCGCATCGATCGAGCGGACCTTCGCCACATATGTGAGCTGGCTCCAGCCGAGAAGCGCAGCAAGCTCTGCAGCCACAACGCCGGTATTCCCGTCGGTCGACTGCTTTCCGGCGAATACCACGTCCACATCGCCGACCTTCTTGATCGCCTGGGCAAGCACATAGGCCGTTGCGTAGGTGTCAGAACCGGCAAACGCGGGATCGCTGACCTGCTGTACCGCATTGACGGTAAGCGCGAGGGCATTCCTCAAGACATCCGCAGCCTTGTCGGGGCCCATGCTGATCGCAACGATCTCACCATCATAATTCTCTCTCGTGAGCAGCGCTTCCTCCAGAGCAAATTCATCAAAGGGATTGGTAATTGAATCCATTCCGTCTCTCTTCAATGTACCGCTCGGGATATCCCATTTGATCTCTGCTTCGGTATCAGGAACCTGTTTTAAACATACCGCTATCTTCACAGTGTCCTCCTTGAATGTATTTTATTCCCCCTTATAGGTGGGTTTCCTCTTCTCTACAAAAGCGGTCATGCCCTCTTTCTGGTCTTTTGTAGCAAAACATAATCCAAAGTTCTTCGCCTCGAATATAAGGCCCTCTTTATTGTCAAGGGAGAGGCTCTTGTTGATGCATTCCTTTGCAAGCCTCACCGCAAAGGGACCGTTGGCCTTTATCTTCTCTGCAAGCGCCATGACCTCGCCCATCAACTGGTCGTGGGGAACGACCTTATTGATAAGCCCCATCTTGTATGCCTCCTGGGCCGTTATCGTCTTCCCCGTAAAGATGAGCTCTTTCGCCTTGGCGAGGCCGACAAGCTTCGCCGTTCTCTGCGTCCCGCCAAAACCGGGATGGATACCGAGGGTTGTCTCCGGAAAGCCGACCTTCGCCTTGTCAGAGGCATAGATGATATCGCAGGCAATAGCCACTTCGAACCCGCCGCCGAGGGCAAAACCGTTCACGGCAGCGATAACGGGCTTTTCCATATTCTCCAGGGTGCCAATGGCTTCAAAGCCCTTCAGGGAGAACTTCATGCCCCCGATGGCCGTCAGGTCCTTCATCTCAAGGATATCGGCTCCCGCGATAAATGCCTTGTCCCCTTCGCCGGTTATGATAACAACCCTGACGTCCTTATTCGCATTCAAGGCATCGCCGGCATGCTTGATCTCCTCCAACATCTCTGAGTTGAGGGCATTAAGCGCCTTCGGCCTGTTCAGCTTTACGAGTGCGATGCCGTCCTTTATCTCAACGATCAGGTTTTTGTACTCCATATTTTACGCCTCGCTTTCGAGAATTGCCGCAAGGCCCATGCCGCCGCCGATACACATGGAAACAAGGCCATACCTGAGCCCAAGCCTCTTCATCTGGTAAAGGGCCGTTGTGACAAGCCGCGCACCTGTGCATCCGATCGGGTGGCCAAGGGATATCCCGCCGCCGAACATGTTGCATTTATCTGTGTTGACATTAAGCTCCCTGATGCACGCGAGAGACTGTGAGGCAAAGGCCTCGTTGAGCTCGATTATGTCCATCTGGTCAATGGTCATGTTCGCCTTCTTCAGGGCCTTCCTGATCGCCGGCACAGGGCCGAGCCCCATATATGCGGGGTCAACGCCGCCGTTTGCCCACGCTATCATCTTGCCCATAGGCTTTATGCCGAGCTCTTTTGCCTTGTCGCGCGACATGATCACCGCCGCTGATGCAGCATCGTTCAACCCCGACGCGTTCCCTGCCGTTACCGTACCGCCGTCTTTCTTGAACGCCGGCGCGAGCTTTGCCATCTTTTCAAGGGTCGTATCCATGGGCCTTTCATCGGTATCGAAAATGATGGGGTTACCCTTCTTCTGGGGAATGTTAACGGGTACTATCTCATCCTTGAAATAACCGGCCTTTATCGCTGCGCGTGCCCTCTGGTGGCTCAACAGCCCGAACTTATCCTGCTCTTCCCTTGAGATGCCGTATTTTGCCGCGATATTTTCTGCTGTAAACCCCATATGGTAGCCGTAGAAAATCTCCCATACGCCGTCAAGGACCATAAGGTCAACGGCCTTTGCATCAAACATACGGGCACCAAACCGAAGTCCCGGGAGTGAGAAAGGAGCGAGGCTCATGTTCTCCATGCCGCCCGCTACAACGACCTCATTTTCTCCCAGCATTATCGACCCTGCACCTGCTATAATTGCCCTCAATCCTGATGAACATACTTTATTGATCGTGTAAGCAGCCGTTTCTTTCGGAACACCGCCATTGATGCTGGCCTG
>JAKQBZ010000335.1 GCA_029559435.1 Deltaproteobacteria bacterium
AAGGGAAAAATCTTTGAGATGCCCCTTCCCGGTTATCTCGGCTTTCTCGTCTTCGGGCTTGAAACAATCGCCTTCTTCAACCTTCTTAACGGCCTGCGAACGAGCAAGAGGCCCGTTTACGTCATGTTCATTATCGCCGCGATCCTCATATCCGCATTGACCTTTCCGCTCATAGACAGGTTTACCGTGAGGTGGTGATGATACGGCCCTCAGCCATCAGCAGACAGCTTTCAGCAAACATAAAATTCTAAGAGAAGCAACATTCTATCCTTACACTCTTGCTGTGAGCTGACGGCTGTAAGCTGATTTTATAGGCTAAATTGTTGACTTGTTGCATTGTGTATGGTGAAATATCTGCCATGGCGAAGAAAAAAGAGGAAATAAAGAAGCCCGATATACTGATCACGACGATCGAATCGGCCATCGCGTACGCCAAAAAGAACCTGAGGTCATGCATTATCGGCGTGATCATCGTTCTTGCAGCGGCCTTCTCTGTTTACGCATACACCCTTTATGAGAGGAAGCAGGATGAGAAGGTTCAATACCTCCTTTCCCAGGGCATACAGAGCTTTGATGCATATAATCTGCAGGGCAAAAAGGATTCCCTCGATAACGCTGAAAAGATCTTCAAGGACGTCATCAGCAAAAACCGTGGGCAGCTCTCGATCATAGCCAAGCTTTATCTCGGCAAGGTCTATTACGTCATGGGCAAGAACGATGAAGCAAAAAAGCTTTACGGCGAAGTATCGGGCAGTTCTTCCAACCAGGCAACAAGGTCGCTCGCAGAAAAGGCCCTGGATCATATCAATAAAAAATAACGGAAAAACACCCGTAAGGCGTGAGGCGTTAGGCGTTAAACCCCTTACTCACGAAGTTTTCGCCAGCGACAAGCATCGAGCGTCCGGCATCCGGTCAATTTTTAGTCTTTTTCGTCTTGTTCGTCTTAACCTTGAACGTTGAACATAGAACGTTGTACAGATTTTCTGTCCCCTTACGACTTACGCCTTACGACTTACGGGCCTTACTATCCGTACAGTACGCTCACAGGCTCGTACTTCGTCCCCTGGACGGCAGGGTAGATGCCTGCAAGGACGCCCACGACCATGCTTATAACAAGGGCGACAAAGATATTGGTCGGCTTGAACATAACAGGAAGCCCACCAACAAAATCTACTATCAGCGTAAGAACAGAGCCAACGGCGATGCCGAACATCCCTCCTATCAGCGCCACGATCACCGATTCGGTGAGGAACTGGAGGATAATGTCCTTTTTCTTGGACCCCACCACCCTCCGTATCCCTATCTCCATCTTCCTCTCGGAGATAGAAAGCAGCATGATGGCGAAGATGCCGAGGCCTCCTATCAGGAAAGAGACCGTTGAGGCAATAATGGTCAGAACGGACACAAGGCGTATCCCCTCTTCCTGCGTCCTTACAATGTCCTCCATCGTAAAGATCGAAAAGTCGTCCTGTTCGCTCTCCTTCATGTTGTGTATCTTGCGTATGAACACCTGCAGCCTCTTTTTCATATCGTTGAGCGGCACCCCGTCCTGCGCCTGTATATAAGCCCCTTTTATATAATCGATGTTGCTGTACCGTCTCATAAACGTGTTCAGGGGCATATAGACGATGATATCCTGGTCCTGGCCGGTCAGGTCGGCGCCCTTTTCTTCTATGACGCCGATTATCTCCGTGGGCACGCTGTATATAAGGATGTTCTTGCCGATGGGGTCCTTCAGATCAAAAAGGTTTTCGTACACCTTGTAGCCGACAACGGCCTTTTTCTCCGTTGCCCGGTCGTCTTCCTGCGTAAAATACCTCCCCATAATAAGGCCTGCATTCTTTATCGTAAAGATGTTGTCCGTTACCCCGATGACGCTGACCTTCAGGGTCTTATCTTCGTAACGTGCGGGGTAGGTTGTATCGTAATAAGGCGCGATCTCTTCGACCCCCTGAAGCGACTCCTTAATGCGCTTTACGTCTGCGAGCTTGAGCGTTCTGGCCTCTGAGAATTGCTTCGTCGTTCTGCCCGCCTGGAAGATCAGGCTCGCCCTCAGGATGACAAGGTTCTTTCCGAACCTCCCTATCTCGTCATCGATCTTTTTTTTCATGCTGCTGCTCACGTTGCCAAAAGCGACAAGGCTCATAACGGCAAAGAGGATGCCAAGGAGCGCGAGCATCATCCTCGTCTTATGGACAACGAGGTTCTGCAGCGCGATCCTGAGGTAGAAATTGATGGAATATATCATCCGCGGATCGCCTCGATCGGCTCTATCCTGCTCGCCTTCAGGGCCGGCTTCAGGCCTGACAATACCCCGGTGAGAAAGCTGAAGACCAGCGCAAAGATAACGACCTTAAAGGAAAAGACCATGGGGATATCAAAGAGCTTCTCAAAGGTGCCCTGAAGGGCAATGCTCAGCATCACCCCCGCGATACCGCCGATGATCGTTATGAAGACGGACTCAAAGAGGAAAGAGAGGAGTATGCCTTTTCTCGTCGCGCCGTAAGCCCTCCTGATGCCGATGTCCTTTTTTCTCTCCTGGATCGTCAGGTAGAAAAGGTTGGCAAGCACAAACCCGCTTACCACCAGCGCGACGACCGCCGCGGTCCCCAGAAAAAGGAACAGCGAACCGCTTATCACCGATACGAACTGGAGTATATCCTTGGAGCTCCTTGTCATAAAGTCGTCTTCCGCTCCCTCCAACCCGTGATTTCTGCGGAGCACGCTTTTCACATCCTCTATCGTTGCTTCCGGGTCCCTGCTTGTCTTTAGCCTGATCATGCTGAGAAACTTCTTTTCATTCGAGAGCCTGCTCATAACGGTGGTCAAGGGCATGACGACCCTGTCGTCTATTCTGGGGCCTCCGACCGTACCGCCCCTCTCCTCGAGGACGCCGGCGACCTTCGTCGGCAGCCGTCCTATCTGGATCGTTTTGCCGATAGCGCTCTCGCCTTTGAAAAGCTCTTCATAGACCTTTGCCCCCAGAACACATGCGGCCTCCGCATTGTTATACTCTTCGCTGCCGAAGAATGACCCGCTCTGCAATCCCCACGTATATGATGTGAAATAATTTTCAGTTGCCCCTACGACCTGCGTCTGCCATTTCCTGTCCCGGTATTTCATGTTGACGCCCCGCACCGCAAAGACCTTGAGAACATCGTAAACGCCCCCGATCTTCTGCAGCGAATCGGCATCGTCGATCGTCAACGTGTTTACCCTTATCCTCGCCATGCGCTGCCTCTCGCTCCCGCCGAAGATCATGATGGCGTCAGGCCCCAGGGCCTCAAAAATATCGTAGGCCTTCTTGTTTGCCCCGTCTATAGTAGTTATGATGACACAGATGGAAAGGATGCCGAGGGCAACGCCGGAGAAGGAAAAGACCACTCTGCTCCTGTAGTAGTAAAGGATCTTGATCGTCTCTTCCAGGAACTCTCTAAGCTGTGATATCTTCTGAGATAGTCCCATCCTCTATCCTGATCAGCCTCTTTCCGAAGGATGCAAGCTTTGGATCGTGAGTAACCACAATAACGGTCTTGCCGTCCTCATTGAGCATACCGAAGAGCTCCATGATCTCGTTGCCGGTCCTCGAGTCAAGGGCCCCGGTAGGCTCATCGGCAATGATCAGGTCGGGGTCATTGATGAGGGCCCGCGCAATGGCAACCCTTTGCTGCTCTCCTCCGGAAAGCTGCGACGGGCGGTTATGGATCCTTTCAAGAAGCCCGAACTTTTCGAGCAAACGCTTCGCCTTGTCTCTCGGGTGCTTTATCTGCTTCTCCGAATAGACCATGGGGATCAGGACGTTCTCAATGGCATTCAGGTAGGGGAGGAGAAAGAACTGCTGGAAGACGAACCCGATGTGCCTGTTCCTGAAGCTCGCGAGCGCCTCGTCGTCAAGGCCGTCAACATAGGTGTCCATGAAATAGAACTCCCCCTCGGTCTGCTTATCGAGGAGCCCGATGATGTTCATCAGGGTCGTCTTGCCCGAACCGGAAACGCCCATGAGGATGACGAACTCCCCCTCTCGGATCTCGAGGTTGATGCCCTTGAGGATCGGGAGCTCCCTCTCCCCGATGAAATAGCTTTTCTTTATATTTTTAAGGGTGATCACTTTTTGGAGCCCGGCGTGCCAACCTTTTTTACCGCGGGAATTATGACCCGCTCGCCTTCGCTGACGCCCGATATGATCTCGGTGAACCTGTCATCCCTGATGCCTGTCGTTACCGCTCTCCGCTCGGCTTTGTCCTTCGATCTCACATAGACGACGTTTTTGCCTTCCTCGAACCGTATGGCACCGTTGGGAACGACGATCACATCTGTCTTCTCATCGATAATGATCCTCACGTGCGTGGTCATCTCGGGCTTCAGGAACGTTGTATCCTTCGGGTCTATTTTCAGGATGGCGAGGTAGTAGACGATATTCTCCTTTATCTCCGGCTGGGGGTAGATAAGGCTGACCGTCCCTGAAAACCTTTTGTCCCTGTAGGCATCGACCCGGTATTCCACTTTCATGCCTGGCTTTACCCGGCCTACATCCGTCTCGTCGACATAGATCCACATTTCCAGCTTCGTGGCATCGATAACGGTGATCAGGTTCACTGCTGAGAGCCCTGCCACGACCGTCTCCCCTTCCTGGGTCGTTACCTGTGAAACAAATCCTGAGATAGGGGCATAGATCTTTGTGTAGCTTAAACTGACCTCGAGGGCCTTCAGCTTCTCCGTTACCTCTTGGGCCTTTGCCTTTGCGAGCTCCACCTGGGCCATGCCCACGTCCAGCTCCCTTTTTGCCTTTTCGACGCTGTCCCTCGTCGTAAATTCCTTTTCCAGCAGGCGGGATTCTCTCTCGTAATTGATCTTGTTGTACTCGTGCTGCGCCACCTTTGCTTCCAGGTCCCTCTTCTGCCCCTCTATCTGCGCTTCGAGGTTCCTTTTGTTGGCAAGGAGCTCACGGTCGTCGATGGTGGCGATCAGCTCTCCTTTCTTTACATAGTCACCGACCTGGTATTTCAAGCGGGTAAGGACGCCCGTGGCCCTGGTGCCCACTTTGACGATCGCGCCCACCTGGGCCTTTATGATGCCCGTCTGCTCGGTGAAGTGCGTTACATTGCCGCGCTTTGCCGCGAACGCCTCCCCTTCTTGCGAGGTCTTGCCCTTTCCCCGCGCGACGAAGAATATGACCAGCCCTATGATAACGATGACCGCGATGGCCCCAGCGATGTATCCGGTTCTTTTATTCATGTTCGACGTATGCCACCTTTTCAAGATATGACAGGGCAACATTGGCCCTGTAAAGGGCAGCCACTTCATTTTCTTTGGCAGACGCAAGGTCTTTCTCGCTCTGAAGAAGGCTCAGTATATCGCCCTTGCCGACCCTGTATTCGCCGAGCAGCTGGTTGAATGTCGTTGTTGCTTCCCTTACCAGTTCTTTATATAAAATGACGTTTGCCAGGGTAAGCTCATAGTCCTTTATTGCCTTTATGATATCGAGGCTGACAGTGCGCTTTGTCTCTTCAAGCCGCTGCTTGGCGGCGTTCACATTGCTCAGGGCGCCCTGCATATTGTAGTACCTCCCGACGCCGTCAAACAGCGGAAATGTGAAGTTGATCATGAAGGAGTCGCTCCTCCCTTCAGGGAAGAACCTTCTGTCCTGCCTGGTCTGCTGAAGCTCTGCGTCGATCCTGGGAAACCAGGCGCTCCTTTTTTCCACGTAGGCCATGTTCAGCCGCTCTATTTCCTTTTCCTGGGTGATTATCTCGGGCTTTACGCGCATGGCCCGCCCGTTGAGGTTTTCGTAATCGGCCTTGTAACGGGGCTCCTCAAGCGGCCCATCGGCGTCTGTCTTCTCTTCGGTCTTCATGAATATGAGCGACTTAAGATCCTCTATCGCCTTCTCATACTCCCTCTCAGCCCTCTGCACATCTATCTTCGACGTTGTCATCCTTACCTCGGCCTGCAGGACATCGCTTTTCTTTGTTATCCCCTCCTGGTACCTCGCGAGCGTGAGCTTATAAATCCTGTCCGCGGTATCGAAGGCCTCCCGTCTTCGCTCGACGATCAACCTGCTGCCAAGGGCTGTATAAAAAGCGCTTTTTATGCTGAAGATGACGTCCTGGCGTATGCCCTTGTATCTCTCCTTCTCCCGCTCGAGAAGGGAATAAGACCCTTTCCTCTTTGCGTACCGCTCGCCTCCGTCAAATATCCTGTAGGAGACGCTGCCTGCAAACGTGTAGGCGTCCAGCGAAGACCCCGCGTCTGATGCAGAGCTGAAGCTCGAATAGCTGCTCACGGAGTTCTTTGAATTAAGGGACCGTATGTATGAGCTTTGAATGTCCACCCTTGGCAGATAGGGGTCGATCGTGGAAATATATGAAAACCGGTAGCTTTCAATGGTCTCCTTCTGTTCTTTTAAGAGATATGAGCCGTCGGTGGCCCTTTTGACCGCTTCGTCGAGGGTTATAGAGAACGCTGTGCCTGATATGAGAGCTATAATGATGAAAACAGCGGAAATGATTTTCATTTTTGACCTTTATACCATAGTTTCATGAATTATTCAAAAGGTACATCGATCAGCGCCAAGGACCTCCTGTCAGAAACTGAACAAATGTTCATGTGAACACATGTTCAGTTTATATAAAGCGCCTTTGCCTGTCAATATATTTTTAGTGCCGCTCTCTTTTGTTTGCGTCTATGGCGCGTCTTTTGGTGGGGAAGGGGCATCCTGCGATAAAAAGAAATGCCGAGGAACGGAATTGAACCGCTGACACGGGGATTTTCAGTCCCCTGCTCTACCGACTGAGCTACCTCGGCAATGTTTTATTTAAAGCATAACTCCTCATGATATGTCAAGATATTCATTTGCCGGGGCTATAGCAGCAAAATATATAGCATACATAGTGCGCGCCATGCCTTTCCTGAAATATTTTGACATTCAGCGCCCCCCTATGTTAACACATTTGCGATGTCCCAGCCTCTGACAAAACCATTCAAGGGTATCCTGTATAACAAAGATAAGATCAAGGATATCTCCTTCTGCGTCTGCCCTCCCTACGATGTCATCAGCAACATAAGGGCTTACTACGAGAAGGACGGCCTGAATGCAATCCGGCTGGAACTGCCGGTGGCAACCCCCGCCATGGACAAATATAATACCGCCAGGCAGACCATGGAGGGATGGATCGCGAGCGGCATACTGCAGCAGGAAGACAAAGAGACCATCTACGTTTATGAGCAAGAATTTTCTATCGAGGATGCGTTTTACATAAGAAGGGGGTTCATAGCCACCCATAAGCTTAGCCGGGACCGGATACTCACGCACGAAGAGACGAGGAAAAAGGCAAAGGCCGACAGGGAGCAATTGATAAGCACCCTCAAAACCTTTACAAGCCTCATCTTCGGGCTATACGAAGACGGGGAGCAGGAGATCGAGAACATCCTCGCGTCTTCACAGAAAGAGAAGATCTACGATTTCATCGACGAGCAATCCATAAGAAACAGGTTTTACAGGATGACGGATGCGGAAGATATCAGGCAGCTCACATCAATAATGGACCGGAAAAAGATATATATAGCAGACGGGCACCACAGGCTGGACGTTTCATACCGGCTCAACATACCCTACGTGCCGCTCTACCTCACCAACATGTATTCGCCGGGAATCGTCATCCTCCCTTACCACAGGATCATACAATTTGCGAAAAAGAAAAGCCTCCGGAAGATATTAAGCTCCATGGAAGGCTTCATTGAGGTCACAAAACACGATTACATTGACAAGGCCTCGCTGAAGGCCGCCTTCCCAATGATCAACGAATCGGAAAAGCCTTCATTTCTTCTCTATTCCCACGAAGATCCGTCGCATATATACCAGCTCACCGAAACGGCGCCTATCGATACGGACAAGGATGTCCACGACGTATTGAAAAAATTAAGGGTCAACATACTCCACAATGATATCCTGAAGAGGCTCATCGGGGCAGAGGATGAAGAGATCTCATTCACTCAGGACCATTATGAGTCTGTTGATCTCGTACAGCAAGGGTCTCTCGACCTTGCCCTCTTTCTTCCCTCTACAACGGTCGAAGAAGTAAAGAACATCGCGGAGAACAATCTTTACATGCCCCCAAAATCGACATTCTTCTATCCGAAGATACTTACGGGCCTCGTATTCTGCAAATATGGATGATACCGTCCAACGACGAAACCTTAGATCTCCTTTGTGAAGAAAAACTAAAGCTTGTCCAGAAAAAAGAAGGGTATAGGTTTTCCATAGATGCCATTCTTCTTGCGAATTTCGTCATTCTCAAAAAAAATGAAAGATTATTGGATATTGGGACCGGTTGTGGTATCATACCTGTCTATATGACAAAAAAAGGCTGCGGCAATGAAATGGTGGGCGTTGAGATCCAGGGCCAGCTTTTTGAAACAGCGCTGAAAAATAAAGCATTAAATAATTGTGACAATGTGCGTTTTTTAATGGGAGACATAGGCTCCCTCGCCGGAGGGCTCAAGAGGAGACCTTTCCATGTTGTGCTGTCCAATCCACCATACACAAAAGCAAAAACCGGAAGAAAAAGCCCCGGGGATTCCCGCAGGATCGCCCGCTATGAGTCTTAT
>JAKQBZ010000008.1 GCA_029559435.1 Deltaproteobacteria bacterium
ATGCTATATACGAACTACGATATACGATGTGCTATGCGGTGGTAATCCCCTTACGGCTTACGCCTCACGACTTACGGGTGTCCTGCCGTCAGCCATGAGCCGCCTGGCTTCATACTGCCAGCCTGAATATATCCAGGAGCCCGAAGGGCACGATCCCCATGTAGAGGACGAGGAATATAAAGATGTAGCAGAGCGCCTTCTCGTTGAAGGTAAGCTGGATAGGATCTGCCGATTCCGCTTCTTTTGAATAGCTCATTCTTACGAGGTTCAGATAGTAAAAGATCGATATGGCCGTATTGACTGCGCCTATTATGACAATAGCGAGGTGGCCCTCCCTGAACGCGCTCATAAAGAGGAAAAGCTTGCCCGTAAACCCTCCGGTAGGCGGGATGCCGGCGAGCGAAAACGCTCCGACCGCGAGGGTAAAGGCAAGAAGCGGCGCCCTCCTTGAAAGCCCCACAAGGTCATCGAGGACAACGTTCTTTCCATCCTTTGAAAGCAGGACCAGGACATAGAAGCAGGCAAGGTTCATGAAAAGGTAGATGGTAATATAATATATTGCCGCCGCGTATCCGTCTTTGCTCAAGGCCAGCACGCCCATGAGCAGATACCCTGCATGGGCGATGCCCGAATAGGCAAGAAGCCTCTTGATATCCTTTTGCACAAGGCCGACAAGGTTCCCCAGGGTCATCGATACAGCGGCAAGGACGATGAGGATATTGACAAGCTGCGCTCCGGAGGCGCTTGCAAGCATTGTCATCCTGATGAGAAGCGCCGCCGCCCCGATCTTTGGGACCGTGGCAATGAACGTCGTCGTCGTGTTGGAAGCCCCCTCGTAGATATCGGGCGCCCAGAAATGCATCGGGAAAAGGGAGAGCTTGAAGAAAAAGCCTGTAAGGGTAAGTATCAGGGCAAAGACCCCGATCGGCTGGTTCATCACTCCCGGAAGCACCTTCAGGATATCGCTCAGGAAGGTTGATTTTGCTATCCCGTAGATATAGCTCATGCCAAAGAGCATGATGCCCGTCGAGATAGCGCCGAAGAAGAGGTATTTCACCGATGCCTCGATCTGTACAGTGGTTTGCCCCTTGCGCAGCGGAATGATAACATAAAGGCTGTAAGAGGACACTTCAAGCGCGATAACGATCGATATGAGCTCCACTGAGCTGACAAGCATCATAAGCCCCAGCGCGGAAAAACCGAGGAACATGATATATTCCGGGAAATATGCCTCTTCGATCTCATTCTGCCTGTCGAGCATAAAGATGACAAGGCAGAAACCGTAAGCGATGACGGCCTTGAAGATCTGGGAAAAGAGATCGATCCGGTAGGCGCCTGAAAAAAGCTCGCCGTTCGCGAGAATACCTGTAAGGGAGATGCCCAGGATTATTATCGATAGGGGTTTGGCAAGAAGAGCGGCGCTGTCTTTCTTTTTACCGAGCGAAAGAAAAAGAAACACGATTGAGAAGATAAGCGTCGAAAGCTCAGGTAGTATCATCATCGATCAACCCCTTAACGTAAAAAGATGTTCATCTGCGAATGAAGGTTCATCAAGGTCTTTTCAATAACCTGCACAAAGGGGCGAGGGAAAAGCCCCATCCAGACAACAAAGAGGGCGAGCGGCAGAAGGTATATGACCTCCCGTGCCTTCATGTCCGCGATCTCCCGTTTATCCTCTCTCCCCCAAACGATCTGCTTGAGAAGCCGCAGCATATAGGCGGCAGCGAGGAGGGCGCCTACGATGGAAAAGAATCCCGCCAGCTTGCTCTGGGAGAATATCCCGATGAGTACATAGAGCTCGCCGACAAAGTTATTCGTGCCGGGAAAGGCAAAGGAGGATATCGAGAAGAGCCCGAAGAACCCAACGTATGCCGGCATGATCTTCCCGAGGCCCACGTTGTCATATATCTCGCGGGAGTGCGTCCTCTCATATACGATGCCGACGCAGAGAAAGAGGGCGCCAGTAGTTACCCCGTGGTTGAGCATCTGCAGAAGCGCTCCTTCCCATCCGAACACGGTGAAGGAGAATATCCCCAGCGTTGCGAAGCCCATGTGCGCCACGCTGGAATAGGCGATGAGCTTTTTCATGTCTGTCTGGCTCAAACAGACAAAGCCGCCATAGATGATCCCGATAACGGAAAGCGCGATCATATACGGCCCGAAGAATACGCTTGCCTTCGGCGTAATGGGCAGGCAGAACCTCAGGAAACCGTATGTCCCCATCTTCAGGAGAACGCTGGCGAGGAAGACGCTCCCTGCCGTCGGCGCCTCGGTGTGGGCTGCGGGAAGCCACGTGTGGAAGGGAAACATTGGAACCTTGATCGCAAAGGCTATCGCAAAGGCGAGGAACACCCATAGCTGGAAGCTGAAGCCGTAGTCGCGGAACATCGCGTCGGGGATGCTGAAGGTGCCCGTCGTCAGGTAGACGGCGATGATCGCCACAAGGAGGAACACGCTGCCGAAAAGCGTGTATATGAAGAACTTGATGGAGGCGTAGTCCTTGTTTGGCCCTCCCCATATGGCGATGAGCAGGTACATGGGGATGAGCATCGCCTCCCAGAAGACGTAAAAGAGAATGAAGTCGAGGGCGCAGAAGACGCCTATCATTGCGGTCTCCATAATGAGGATGCAGAACATGAACTCCTTGACCCTGCGCTCGATGGCGGTCCATGAACAAAGGATGCAGAGCGGGGCGAGAAGCGTCGTCAGGAGGATAAGGAAGATCGTTATGCCGTCGATCCCGAGGACATAATTGATGTTATATGCCGGTATCCATGGGGCGAACTCCCCGAACTGGAACTTCTCCGTTCCGATATCAAATCCGGAATAGATGATGAGGGACAAGGGAAAATTAATGGCAGCCGTTATGAGGGCGGTCATCTTGATGCTTCGCTCTCCCCGCATGAAAAGGAGGAGGATAGCCCCTGCAAGAGGCAGGAATATCACTATCGAAAGGATCGGATAACAGAGCGTATTCATGATCAGGTATTTATGGAGCGCCATCATATCTCTACATCCCCCTCAGCACAAACCACAGTATCAGGAAAAACAGAAAGAGAGAAAGGCCGATGTATGCCTGTATCCTTCCTGTCTGGAGCTTTCTCACGATCGACCCTGCCCCGCGGACAGTTGTAGCAGAGCCGTCCACAACGCCATCGATGATCTTCCTGTCAAAACCATATGAAATGCGTGCGTTCTTGAAAAGGAGATTTAGCCCCACTATCCGGTAAAGCTCTCCCCAGACCGAATCAACAACGCTTATCACCCGCTCGTCAAGCTTCATGAAGACCCGGGCGCCCTTCCTGTAGAACCAGTCCATATCGAGATTGAGCTTTGCCTCGGGCTGAAGCTTCTTCACGAGGAGGAAAAAGACAAGGCCTGTGAACGAGAGTATCTGCAGCATCTCTGAAAGATGGGGAAGGGTATAAGGATGGTATTCCACGGGGAACGGCAGAAGGTCATAGAGCACCTTTGGATATACGCCGATAATAAAGCAGAGCGTCGACGTAAGCCCCATTGCCCAGAGCATGTTCTTCGGCGGTTCCTTGGGCTTGATCTCGGCCTCCTTGCCGAAGAACGTAAAGTACGTAACCTTGAGGCCGACGGAGAGGAACGTACCGATGCCCGCAAGGTTCATCCATGACATGAGCATGAGCCTGCCCTTTTCGTGGGCCGACGCGACGATCATCGATTTGCTGACAAAGCCGCTGAAGAGCGGAAAGCCCGAGATGGAGATGGCGCCGACGACATAAAAGATCATCGTGAGCGGCATATACTTGTAGAGGCCTCCAAGCTGCGACATCTTGGCGGTTCCCGCCATAAAGAGGACCGCTCCTGCCCCCATGAAGAGAAGGGCCTTGTATAGTATGTGGGCGAAGGCGTGGGCACAGGCGCCGTTGAGCGCAAGCTCTGTCCCTATCCCGACACCCGCAACCATGTACCCGACCTGGCTTATGATGTGATACGCAAGGACCCTCCGCATATCGTTCTCAATGACGGCATAGAAAACGCCGTAGACGGTCATCGCCGTCCCGAGAATTGCAAGGATCTCGAACCCGGGAAAACCGCGCGCAAGGACATAGACGGCTGTTTTCGTCGTGAAGGCACACATAAAGACTGCGCCTTCAACGGTTGCCTCAGGATATGCATCCGGCAGCCAGGCATGGAGAGGCAATACGGCGGCATTAAGGGAAAACCCGGCCAGGATAAAGTATTCTGCGATGCCTGCATTGTCGGGGAATATTTTGTCAAAGACAAAATTGCCTGTTTTGTAGTAGTAAAGCATCATTCCCGTAAAGAACAAGAGGCCGCCGAATACATGGACGAGAAGATACCGGAACCCCGCTTCGATGGACCTCCTCTCTTTCCTGTACCAGACAAGGAAGACCGAAGAAAAGGCCATGACCTCCCAGAAGATGAAAAGGGTCAGATAGTCCCCCGCAAAGATCGCGCCCAGGGAACTCCCTATGTAGAAGGAACCTGCAACGTGGTGCCCGTCCTCCTTTACATGAAGCGCGTAGAGCGCTCCGAGAAAGGCCATGATGACAAAAACCCAGGCAAAGACAAGGCTCAGCTTGTCCACCCTGCCGAAGACGATATTAATATTCAGGAACTGGTAGCTCCCGTATATGCCGGCCTGCATAACGGCAACATCGATGATCGAAAGCACCGGGATTAAAAGAATGAGGAACTTCTTCGCCTTCCCTTTTACGAAGGGAAGCAGGAGGCTGCCGATGAAAAAGAAGATCGCCGGATGTACCCACCTATCCATAGTAATCCTCGTCCTTCGAAAGAAAGAGATGCGCTATGCCCTTCCCTATCTTAATGAGAAGGAAACAGCCGACAACGCTGAACACCGTCCAGAAGGCGAACACCTTGTCGATCCAGTAATGTGCGTGCGCTTCATCCCTGGGCAGGACCACGTCAAAGATCACGACCGCAACAAGGTAGGCGATCAGAACCTTCTTCAGCGTCTTCATATTTTTTCTCAGGAGGTCAATGTATTTTACAAAGTCCATCTGCCAACACCTCGTGAAATCCTAAATCCTGAACCTGAAATCCTAAACAAGCACAAACGTCCGAAATTCAAATTGTTTTGAAAATTAGAGTTTACGTTCTTCACGGCATCAGCCTCCCGATAAGATTTACAAAGAACTCCGGGAAAAGGCCGAGCGCAACCGATATAAGAGAAGCAAGCACAATGGGCGCCACCATCGTGGCCGGCGCCTCTTTGATATCGCCCCGCTTCCATCCACCCCGTTTTCCCTGGAAGAAGGCCTTGAAGGTGATCGGTGCAAAATATCCGGCATTGAGGATCGTACTTGCCATGAGGACGATCAATATGGGGATGTTGTGTATCTCAAGGGCGCCGTTGAGGAGGTACCACTTGGAGACAAAGCCTGCGACAGGGGGCGCGCCGATCATGCTCAATGACGCTATGGCAAAGGCGCCCATCGTGAAGGGCATCGCATAGCCTATCCCTTCCATGTCGCTTATCTTCCTCTTCTGGGCAGCAACAAATATCGCCCCGGCACAGAAGAAAAGCGTGATCTTGCTGAAGCCGTGGTTGACGATATGGAGGATGCCGCCGAGGATGCCTGACGGGTCAAGGAGCGCTACGCCAAGGACGATATATGAGAGCTGGCTCACCGTTGAATAGGCAAGCCTTGCCTTGAGGTCGTCTTTTGTAAGGGCTATGATCGACGCGAGCAGGATGGTGATGGAGACGAAATATGCTGTCCAGATGCCGAGGCAAAGGTTGTTTAAAAGCTCTACGCCGAATACGGAGAGCATGACCCTGGCGATGCAGAATACGCCGGCCTTCACGACCGCCACGGCATGGAGCAGTGCGCTTACGGGAGTAGGGGCGACCATTGCCGACGGAAGCCAGTTATGAAGGGGCATGATGGCCGCTTTTGCAAAACCGAAAAGAAACAGGATATACGCGACGGTTATCCAGGTGCTGTTTGCATCTTTCGTGAAAATACCGGTCAGTATATTGTCTGAAAAATCGAGGGTCCCCGTCATGATGTACGTCAGTACCACCGCCGGGAGCAGAAGCCCCTTCGACGTCCCCATGAGGTAGACGATATACTTCTTTGCCCCTGCGTACCCTTCCGCATCCTGGTGATGCGCGACAAGGGGATAGGTGAAGATCGTGATGATCTCGTAGAACAGGTACAGGGAAAAGAGGCTCCCTGAATAGGAAACGCCCTGAGCCCCGAGGATCGCGATGGCGAAGCATGTATAGTAGCGGGTCTGGGCATGCTCATTGAGGGATCTCATGTAGCCGATATTATAGAAGGTGGCAAATATCCACAGAAACGACGAGACGATGCCGAATATCAGCGAAAGGGCGTCAACTCTGAAATTGATGGAAATGCCCGGCGCGATCGTCGATAGCGTATAGACGATCTTATTGCCGGCCATGATGTCCGGGATCATTGAGGCAACGGCGATAAAGGTAAGGATCGACCCCGCGATTGACCAGGACTCTCTTAGGTTCGGCCTTTTCTTTGAGAGCGAGATGAGCAGAGACGTCACGAGGACAATAATAATCGGTATGAGGGGCCTTATGCTCTCGATCTTCATGATCAGTCCTTCATCTCCTTCAATTTTGCTCCTTCAACGTGCCTGTATCTCCTCAAGATAAGTATGATGATCGCAAGGGCGATAGCGGCCTCGGCGGCGGCGATGCCCATGATGAAAAGCGTGAAGGCCATGCCGTATGCACTTTCGGGCGCGACGAACCTGTTGAAGGCCACGAGGTTAAGCCCCGCACCGTTCATGATCAGCTCTATTGATATAAGCATGCTGATGAGGGTTCTCCTGTACACAACTCCCAGTATCCCGCAGGCAAGCAGGGCCAGGCCAATAAAAAGGTATACATTCAGGCTGTTATAAAGCCCTATCCCTGTCATTTTTCACCTCTCGAGTAAAGGGAAAGCATAACGGCGCCGATGATGGCGACAACAATAACAAGGGAGATAAGCTCAAAGGGAAAAGTGAGCCTGTCGAAGAGAAGTCTTCCAATATCCTTTGTCGATATGGCAAAGGGCTTTGAAAGGACGGTCCATTGCGTCTTCAATATGACCTTCGCGAACACAAAGAAGGAGAAAAGGGCCACAACGGCAGCAAGGATAAATTTCAAGGGATAGGACCATTCCTTCGGTTTTTTATACAGCGGGCCGATAAGCATTATCGCGAAGGTAATAAGAACGGAAATGGCGCCGACATAGATCAGGATCTGCATCATCGCAAGGAACGGCGCATTAAGGTAGATATAGAGCCCCGCAACGCCGAACATGGTCGTCACCAGCCCCATCAGGGCATAAATGATAGACCCTGACAGGACCGTCATCAGGGCTCCGCCCAGCGTTATAAGGATAATGATAACGAATATAATGTCAGCGAAGATCATACCGCCTTCTTCCTCTTCTCATATTCTTTGACCAGGTCGTAATGAAAGTCTTCCCGCTTCAATCCCACGGGGTTATAATCATCCGAAAACTCAAGGGCATCAACGGGGCAGCTTTCCACGCATATGCCGCACTGGCTGCACGTCGTGAAATCAAGGATATAGGATGTGGCGGTCTTTTTCTTTTCGCCCTCCTTCTTTTCGCCTTCGACCTTTTTTATCGAATGCGACGGGCAGTTCCTCTCACACATGCCGCAGACGATGCACTTTGTCCTGTCCGGGTTTTCCGGGTCTCCAACGAGCTTTGTGTGGCTCCGGAACCGGGGCGAGATGTTTACCGTCTCCCGCGGATACTGGCACGTCACAACAGGGCTGAAGAAGGCCCTGATGGTCACGCCCATGCCGACGATCAGCGAATAGGCACCCTTGATTATGTCAGCGACAACCCTCATTCGTCAGCAACTCCCCGATGCAGTTAAATAACCAATAACCAAATTCCAAGCTCCAATTAATACCCAATATCCAATCACCGAATATCCAAACGTAAAACGGCAGAGCGCGGTTCCTGTTTGGTTATTGGGAAATTGATTATTGGTGATTATCTGGTGATTGGTTATTGGTGATTGATTATTGAACATTATCATAGCTTCAGGATCCCTCCTGTTACGAGCAGATTGAGGAAGGAGACCGGTATCAGTATCTTCCAGGAAAAATTAAGGAGCTGATCGAACCTCACGCGCGGGAATGTCCACCTGAACCAGAGCAGGACAAAAACGAGCAGGTAGGTCTTTATGAAGAACCAGACAACGCCCGGTAGTATGGGGCCCTGGTAGCCTCCGAGGAAGAACGTCACCGCGATGGCGCTGACGATGAACATGTTCGTATATTCCGCGAGGAAGAAAAGGGAAAAACGCATGCCCGAATATTCCGTGTGGAAGCCGGCAACCAGTTCGCTTTCAGCCTCCGGCAGGTCGAAAGGCGTCCTGTTCGTCTCCGCGACGCTGGCGACAAAAAAGATGAGGAAGGCGATAGGCTGATAGACCACAAACCACGCCCCTCTCTGCGCTTCGGCAATATCTCTGAGGGAGAAAGAGTTCGCCATCAGGATAACCGGCAGGAGCGCAAGCAGAAGCGGTATCTCATAGGCAATGTTCTGGGCAACGCTCCGTACCGCACCTATAAGCGAATATTTGTTGTCAGAACCCCACCCGCCGATGAGTATGGAGAGAACCGTAAGAGATGAAAAGGCAAGGATGACAAGGATGCCCGTATTGATGTCCTTGACCTGGAGGAACCCGTCAAAGGGTATGACGACAAACGTCACAAGCACAGGAACAAAGATCAGCGTCGGGGCCAGGAAATAGAGGGGCTTCTCAACGTTTGCAGGCGTGAGCAGCTCTTTTCCCAGAAGCTTTACGCTGTCGGCAAAGGATTGGAGGAGGCCGAAGGGGCCTACCTCTTTTGGCCCTATTCTTCTTTGTATGTGGCCTGCCACTTTGCGCTCTGTCCATGTAAGCATAATGGCGTTGCCGAGGACAACGATGAAGACGCCTACAAGGCCTATCACCGTCCTTACCACCTCTTTCCCGACTATATTAACTATATTAATAATGGTGTCGCACATTTTCTGTTACTCGTCCCTCGTCCTACAGGTAAAGCTCAAATGCTCAATCTGTTCTTTTGAATTTATCTTTCCGCTATCAGCTATGAGCTTATGAGCCATGAGCTGCTTCATCTATCTATCTCCGGCACAACAATATCATAGCTCCCGAGCGTCGCTATGGCATCGGCGATGAGCACTCCCCGCGAGAGGTGCGGGAAGGTCATAAGATTGGAGTAGGAAGGCACCCTCCATCTCATCCTGTAAGGCGTATCGCTCTCATCGCTCACAATGTATACGCCGGTTTCACCCCGCGTTGACTCCACGGCATTATAGATATCACCTTTCGGCGGTTTTAGTTTTTTCGGCACCTTTTCTGTCTTAAAAGGCCCTGATGGCAGCCGCTTTATGCCTTCTTCAATGATGTTGAGGCTGATCTCTATCTCTTTCATCCTCACCATGTAACGGTCCATGTTGTCTCCGATGTGCCCTGTCGGGATCTCAAAATCGATGCTGCCATACGCCGCATATGGATCGACCTTCCTCATGTCGAAGGGTATTCCCGTGCTCCTGATGACCGGGCCTGAGAATCCGTATTTTTTGGCCTGCCCCTGCTCAAGGATGCCGATATTTTTCACCCTGTTTATAAAGATCACGTTGCCGGTGATAAGCTTGTCGTACATAACAAGCCGTTCCCGCATCCGTTCTATGAAACGCTTTGTAGCATCGATGAAGGTTTCTTCATTTATGTCATTATAAAGTCCGCCAAACCGGAAGTAGCAGTAGGTCAGCCTTGACCCCGTAACGTCCTCCAGGATATCGAGGATGTTTTCCCTGTCATCGAAGGCGTACATAAAGGGCGTCAGCGCCCCAAGGTCTGCGGGGAACGCGCCGAGCCATAAGAGATGGCTCGCAATCCTGTTCAGTTCACAGGTAATGGTCCTTATATATTTCGCACGCTCCGGTACCTCGATGCCGCAGAGCTTTTCCACGGCCTCCACGTATGCGAGATTGAACAACAGGGCGCCGGGGTAGTCCATCCTTGCGGGGTTGGGCAGGAACTGCATGTAGCTTTTGTTCTCCGCCATCTTTTCGTGCATCCTGTGGAGGTAGCCAAGCACCGGCTCAGCGCTGATAAGGTACTCCCCGTCCATCTTCAGGACAACTCTGAGCACGCCGTGGGTGCTCGGATGCTGCGGGCCGAGGTTAATGAAGAAGCTATTCTCTTCTTCGTGAGGCCTGAAGGAATTAAGCAATTTTTTGTCACCATCGGGAACGGGCACATGCTGTTTTCGCAGCGGGTAATGTCCGATCTCCTCATGGAGAAAGAGATAGGTCAAATTCGGATGGCCTTCGAAGTAGACCCCGAAAAACTCATGAACCTCACGCTCATACCAGCGGGCTATGGTATAGGTATTAGAAATCGTAGGCGCAACGGGCTTCACCGGGTCAAGCTTCAGCGTTACTTTGATCCGGCACAATTCCCTGTGCGTATTGAAAAAATAGACCAGCTCGAGGTAGTCCTGATAGTCGACGCAAAAAAGATCGATGATATAGAATTCTCTTTTATCAAGGAAATCGATGATGTTCAGGAGATTCCCCGTCCGTGCCTCTATTGAGAGATGATACCCCTGCTTTTCATAGGGGGCCTCGGTGATATCTACGCTTTTGAACTCTGCTTTAAATTCTTCTATAACCCTGTTTGTCATTGTCATCGGAACTGTAAATCCTAATTTCTAATTTCTAAACCCTAAACAATATCAAATGCGCCTACAGTGTCGGCATCACCATTTGGGTTCCGGAACAGGGAAGCGCCGCGTTCCCGTGATCTTTTCTTCCAGCTTCATGAGCCCTTCCAGCAGGCCTTCCGGCCTTGGAGGGCACCCCGGGACATATATGTCGACGGGGACGAGCAGGTCTACCCCCTCAACGAGATTGTACTGGCCTTCAAAAACAAAAGGGCCGCCGGATATAGCGCAGTTGCCCATGGCAATGACCCATTTTGGTGAAGGCATCTGCTCATAAAGGGTAACCAGTATGGGCGCCATCTTTTTTGTCACGGTCCCCGATACTATCATAAGATCGGCCTGCCTTGGGCTTGGCCTGAAGACCTCAGCTCCAAAGCGGGCAATGTCAAACCGCGCCATTGAAGCGCACATCATTTCGATGGCGCAGCATGCAAGGCCGAACGTTATAGGCCAGAGCGAGTTGGCCCGCGCAAGATCGAGGATCTTGTCGAGGACGGCAAATTTTATGATAGGATCTTTCGTTTCCAGGTGAAAACTCCTTTTCCCCATGCATAGATAACTGCCAGCGCAAGGATAAGCACAAACACTATCAGAGAATAAAATTCGAATGCATTACCGCCCTTTGTGTAACTCAACGCAATAGGAAAAAGATAGAGGACGTCAACGTCAAAGGCGATAAATATCAGTGCATATATATAGTAATGTACGCTGTACCTGATCCACGCGTTCCCGAAGGGCTCAATTCCGCATTCGTAGGTAACAAAGGTCTTTTTGCCGACTGTCCTTGGTGCGAGAAGGTAAGCGATGATAATCGGCGAAATGGTGAAAATAACTGCAACCACTGCAAAGACTGCAACATGAAAAAATTCTTGTAAGGTTTGCATGCTGTTTATAATATCCAAAAATACTAAACTAATGTCAATACAAAAAGTGAAAAAATGTACAAACTACCAAATTGCCTTGAATCAGCCGCTGTCATAACCTGGCTGTTTCTCTATGCGGCATAGGAATACCCCTGTAATACCTCCATGCGCAGTTTAATATCAACAAAATATCGATATATTGTCAATACAAAAAGTGAAAAAATGTACAAACTACCAGTTCATGGCGATACATCAGTAAGGCGTGAGGCGGAAAACCGGCTCATGGCTGATAGCTCGTAGCTGATGGCAAAGACGAAACATAATAAACAATAGAGAGCAGGTATAAAAGATATTCATACATACTGCTTGCTGCATGTCGGGTTCTTGCTTCTGCTATGAGCCATGAGCTATGGACTATGC
>JAKQBZ010000010.1 GCA_029559435.1 Deltaproteobacteria bacterium
AAGGCTCCTCTCGCTGTCGTCAAGAGGCCCTTCAAGGCCGTATTCCTCGCAGTTATACTGCTTATCCTTTGCCTGGAACCCGTCTCTGTTGTAATTTCCGCGCGGGGCCCTTTTGGTGTCTGCTTCGCGCGTAATACTTTCCCTCGTTATCGCGGGAAAAATACTTGCCTTCTTTTTGGTGGGGAATATCGGCAACACCTGCGTCCCGATAAACTCATCCTGCTGCTGGATAAACTCCAATGCAGCCTCGCCCAGCTCTAACCTCGGCACTGCTCTTGAACCCTGATAATCAACTCCCATTGTATCCTCCTGTCTTTAAATGTTTATTTACAGCAACAACCCTTCGATAATCTCGCCGTCTGAAGCCGCTGCTTCAAGCACGCGGCCCTGAATAGAACCGCTTACCGTGGCGCTCACCTTCCCGTCGTTTGCGCCGTAAAAATTCCCGCCGACAGCAATCGCGCCGTTAGCTTCGACTTTAAACGTCCGGCCCGTGGTCTTTAGATCTACGCTGACCATCTCTCCCTGCGCTGCCTTTGCCGCGGTAAAACCAATAAAGGCCTCTCCTGCATCCGCGTATTCGACCTGCGTGCCGCTGCCTGCGCTTAACTTCACCCTGCGGTAAGCCTCTAATGCTTCGCCTGCCACAAACGCTTTTGACCCGATATTAAACTGTGACATCTTTCTCCTCCTTCGTTTTTACTGCTTTCTTTTTTCTGCAGTCGCCTTTAACGCGTCTGTCATGCTGCAGTTATGCTCCTGTTTATAGGCATGCGCCCTTTCAAGATGGGTTGTCGGCTTTTTGCCTTTGTCCTCATCGTTATCAGGCCCGACATCCGGGGCCTGGGCATGCTGCAGGCCCGCGAGCTGCTTATCCTGAAAACTGATTGTCGCCTGCTCTAAAGTCAATCCGTTCTCAACCGCGGCAATAGCAAGATCATTCATATCCTTGAAGGCCTTCGCTTTCTTTAGGATCGAAACAACCCGCTCTCTTTCCTGCTTCTGCCCGTACTCGCCGCCCTTTTTGACTCCTTCGTCAAGGCCCAGCTTAAAGACGGAATCAAAAATATCCGGCCGTTCTTTCTTCAACTGCTCTACCGTTAAATTTTCAAACATGGTTTTCACCTCCTGTTTCTTTAAAATTGTTTGAAATTCATCCTTATTCATGCGATACCTCTCCAAAAACGCGATTACCCGCTCAACCGCATCCGGCTGCTCTAAGAACTTATCCAGAAAAGCCGTCATCTCCGCCGACGGCTTCACCGACTCAGAGAAAAACGGCATGCCGAAAAGGCCGTTATTTGCCGCCGGGTCGTCAACAATATCTACTGACATCAATTTCTTCACCCGGATAAGCGGCGGCAGCGTATTTCCTTTCTCATCCTTTGTCAATGATCCGTCTTTTTCCTGCCGGTACTCCTCGTCCCAATGTATGACCATAGAAGAGCCGAACGCGTCGGGATCGCTTTCCGCAAGCTCCATGATGTAACCCGCTAAATCTCCGTCAGGCGTCTTGTGCGCGGTTTGGTCAATATGCAGATCTGCCCGGACTATGCTGCCGTCCCGCCTGAAATTTTTAACCCTGCCCAGAAACGTCCCCAGGGCAGTTGAGCTCATGTTGGGATGGCCAAACCTTGACTTAATCCCCATCTTCGGCTGATTCCCCAGCTCAACGATTTTGTCTAATGCTGTTTCATCAAACTCCCCCCTTTCGTCATGCGTGACGCCTTTGGTGACAACCGCGAATCCCTCAATCACCTCGTTATTTCTGCTGACCCGGACGCCCCCGGCCCGTGCTATGTCCGTACGAAAAAGAATATCTTTATTTGGCATCTTGTTCTCCTATCCGAATATCCAACTCCTTCGGCATGGCCATCTGCGTTTTATTGCTGATCGTTATCTTCCTGGCTGCTTGGATTTTTGGCTTCTTTTGGCTCTTTTGCTTTCTCATCGCTTGGAAATTCCAAATCTAATTCTTTCATTTTTGTGGTTTCGCGCTTTCTCTGCTCAAAACTCTCTTCCCAGTCCTTGCCTTCCTGCGCATAGAGATCAGAATAAGTAACGATGCCGTTCTTTAACCCCACCTCGGCAGCCTGGGCTTCTTTTAGAGGATCGACCCATTCCCATCCGGGCGCAATCCATGAAGCGTTCGTCCAATAACGCTCATTTTCATAAAATGTCTCCGCTTTTATCTGACGGCTAAGATAGGCCTCTTCTAAAAGCATCTCCCAAACCGGCTGGCAGAGTTTTCGGGCAAGCCATTCCTGTCTCATCCTGAAATACCTGCGCGCCTCTAATAACGCTGCCCGGGCGCTTGAATAATTTGTCTTTGAGAAATCCTTGGCCACGAGCTCATAGGGCAGACCCAGGGCAGCAGAGATAGCCTTTAATATCCTTTCCACAAACGGCTCAAAGGTAGCTCCCGGCCTCTGCGGATTAAACGAGGTGATATTCTCTCCGGGCAGAAGATGTTTAATCATGCCCGGCTCCAGCGATTCGATTAGCTGCCCTGACGGGTTTCTTTCGTAGGCTGAATTAACCGCTACATCCATCGATGCTTCCGAAGTAATAAAAAGCGAAAAACACGCTGCTATTCTTGCCGCCACAAGTTCGGCCTCAGCGTATTCTGCCAGGTCTTTGAAGTAAGTCAGGACCGGTGCAAAGAAAGGAACGCCTCTTGTTTGACCTGAGCGCTGAACGAAGTAGAGATGAAAAATATTCCTGCGGCCGTATTCGTTCTTGACAGGTATCTCTATAAATTCTCTTTCCCCTCTTTTTGTGAATCTGATGTCTCCGGGATGCGTCTTCTGAATGAAATATGAAACCGGCTCGCCCTTCTCGCCTATTCGAACGCCTGACCTGATAGATTTATCCCCCTGCATGCCCGGCGGGGTGTCAAGCCGGTCTGATTCGATAATCTGCAGGGCCAGGGAATAAGGCCTGCCCGGCTCTTTAATCATCTTCGGGATAATAACCGCTTCGCCGTTTTCTAAAATCTGCCTGTCCACGAGCTGCTGGATTTCATAAAAGTCCATGCGGTTTCCGGCATCGGCATATGGAAGCCAGTCCTTCCAAACCCTCTCAGCTTGTTTTTGAAAATTGCTCCCAGCTGCGTCATCGATACTTAATAAATCTTTATCAATTCTTGACTGCGGCCTTATCCCTGAGCCGACAACATTTGTAGTCATTGTGCCGGTAATCCCTGAGGCATGCGCGTCATTGCGGTTTAAGTCGCGGCTTCTCTCGCGGATGTCTTTTAATTCTGGCAGCAAGTCTTCGTCTGCTGAGCCTCCCCCTGGAAGCCAGCTTGACCTGAGCCTTGACCTTGAAGCGCCTTTGTAAGAGCTGAACGATTCTGAAATGCTGATAGCCTGGCGGAACATGCGTCTCTTAAAACCGGCCCTTGGCGAGAAAAAAGAGATAACATTATCAATGCTACCTGCCAGTTTTTCGCCGATACTTTTTCTCATGACGGATCCTTAAAAGACGCGTATGTTGTGCGGTCTATAGTAGGGGATAATTCTTTCTTAAGCTGGTCGCGCATCTGCTTAAGATCGGCGATATCGCGGTAAGTCATTGTCCTGCCGTTTATGGTGTATGACTTCACGCCTGAACTTAAACCGTTGATAGCGGTCTCAATAGCGTCA